>JAFAHQ010000339.1 GCA_019237135.1 Alphaproteobacteria bacterium | reverse complement strand
GACAATATCTCTTCAACGGAACGGGAACGCTGTTCCCCCCGGCGTTTGGGCTGATGTCGGGGACGGCGACAGGCACCAGCGCTGGATTTCACATCTTCAATGGAGACGGCACGGGGTTCGACTTTGTGACCTTCTCCCTCGACGGCGTTGATCTGCATGTGCCGTCGCCCGTCGCAATAACTTATACGCTCAACCACGACTGCACCGGAACCTACCAAGTACCAAGCGCCGGCCTTCATTTCGATATATTCGTCTCGGTTGATGGCTCGGCGCTGACAACCTTCAGTACAGATCCGGGCGGTAGCGCGTTGTTCTGGGGTCCCCAACCTCGGGCTGGGTCGAGTAGGGCGGAATAAAGCAGCCCTCGTCGCGGCGCAATCTCCGGAAGGGAGATTGCCTGGTCCGTCTCTGTTCGACAGATTGAGCTCCCTGCTCGCTCGAATTAAGTCCCTGTTCGCCCGCTTAGGGAATTGGCTCGGGTGGCGGGCCCATTTCAATGGCTTGGCGACAGCTTTTGGGCTGTAAGGAGCCGCGCGAACCCGGTTTTCCCGGTATCTTCCCGTCCACCAGGGATCCTGCTAGGAGCCCGGCCGTGCCCCTGGAGCTTCGACCAGCACATTGACCCCGCGGGCGGCGACGGTGAGCTCGCGCCAGGTCTCGTCGTCGACCGGCACCCCGTTCTTGATCCGCTCGGCGCGGCTGATGCGCTCGGGGTCGCCCGGGATCAGCACCGGCTCGTCCGGGTGCTGCGGCGGCGAGGCGGTGATGTAGGCCGTCATCGCGGTGATCTCCTGGCGCAGCCAATCACGGTCGACCAGCCGCGACGGGTCGATGACGATCGTCAACATGCCGTTTGTCGCGGTGCCCGCACCCTGACGCTCGGGCCGCATCGTGCCGCCGCCGCATAAGGCACCGGCCAGCATCTCGCAGACAAAGGCGAGCGCATAGCCCTTGTGCTCGCCAAAGGTCAGCACGGCACCACGCGGCTGACGGTACATCGCGCCGGGGTCGGTCGTCGGCTTGCCGGCGCCGTCGAGCAGGGTGCCGGGCTTCATCTGCTCGCCCTTATTGCGGGCGACCCGCACCTTGCCCATCGCCACGACACTGGTCGCCATGTCGAGAATGATCGGCCGCTCGGGTTCGGGGCCCGGGATCGCAATGCACACCGGGTTGGTGCTGAAGCGCGCATCGCTGCCGCGCCACGGCGCCACCGCCGGCCGCGTGTCGGTGACATTGGCAAAATGAAACGAGACGAGGCCCGCCTCGGCACACATCTCGCCATATTTGCCGACCCGGCCGATGTGATGCGGGTTGCGCAAGGCGACGACCGCGACCCCGGTCTCGCGGGCCTTGGCAATTGCGATCAAGGTCGCTTCGCGCGCGGCGATCTGGCCCCAGGCGCGCTCGCCGTCATAGACGATCAGCGAGCCATTCTCGCTGGCGACGCGCCCCTTGCGGTTGGCGACGACCGTGCCCGCCGCGAGGTGGCTCAGGTAGTTCGGGACCAGCCCGACACCGTGGCTGTCATGGCCGCGCAGATTGGCCTCGACCAGATAGTCGGCGATCGTGCGCGCCTCGTCCGCGTTGCTGCCCGCCGCGGTGAAGATGCGCTCTGTGATGTCGTGCAGTGCCGCGTGATCGATCACGATCATTCCGGTTGTCCTTCTTTCAGTTGCCGTCGCGCGCCGAGGCGGCGATGCGCAGCGGATGGGCGGGATAGACGCCCAGGATCTTGACCTCACGCGAGAAGAAGGCGAGCTCCTCGAGCGCCAATGCCAAGGGGCGGTCCTCGGGATGCGCCTCGACATCGGCGTAGAATTGCGTCGCCGAGAAAGCCCCGCCGACCATGTAGCTCTCCAGCTTGGTCATGTTGACGCCGTTCGTGGCGAACCCGCCCAACGCCTTGTAGAGGGCGGCGGGCACGTTGCGGACGCGGAACAGAAAGGTCGTCACGGTCGGTGTGCCGCGCGCCGGCCGCTTGGGTTCGCGCGACATGATCAGAAAGCGGGTCGTGTTGTGCTCGGCGTCCTCGATATTCTCTTTGAGCGAAACAAGGCCGTAGATCTGTCCGGCGAGCTCGGAGGCGATCGCCGCGACGGTCGGATCGCCGTGGGCCGCGATCTCGGCCGCCGCACCGGCGGTGTCGGCGGCAACCACCGGTTCGAGCCCGAGCGAACGAATCAGCCGGCGGCATTGCGAGAGCGCGTGGACGTGGCTTCTGACCGTGCGCAATGTCTCCAGGGTCGCCCCCGGCAGGGCCAACAGGTGATGGTTCACCCGTTCGAAATGCTCGCCGATGATGTGGAGGTCCGAATCTGGCATCAGATGGTGGACATCGGCCACGCGGCCGGCCACAGAATTCTCGACTGCGATCATCGCGAGTGCGGCGCGACCCTCGCTCACCGCGGCGAAGGCATCGTCGAATTGAGTGCACGGCAAAGTCTTCATTCGCGGAAAGACCCGTCGACAGGCGAGATCGGAATAGGCCCCGAAGGTGCCTTGGAAGGCGATCGTTTGCTCGGGCATCGGTCTAATGCGCCTGTCGGAAAAGGAGGCGTGCGCGCTCGAGATCGGCCGGAGTGTCGACCTGCACCCCGAGCCGGTCGGCCTCGATCAGGCTGACCGAGATGCGCATCCCGGCCTCGAGCGCGCGCAACTGTTCGAGGCGCTCGCGTTGCTCGAGCACACCGCGCGGGAGCCGGACAAAGCGTTCGAGGGCGTCGCGCCGATAGGCGTAGAGCCCGATATGCTCGTAATGTGGTCCTGCTCCCCAGGGTACCACCGCCTTGCTGAAATAGAGCGCGCGGGCCGGTCGGGTCGGGTCGGCAAAGCCGGCAACCACCTTGTTGACGCTGGTCTCGGCGAGTCTGGCTTCGTCCTCGATGACCGCGGCGAGTGTGGCGATGTCGGTTTCGGGGTCCGCGAGGCCGGCAACCGCAACACGAACCGCCGCGGGATCCAAGAGAGGCAGATCACCCTGCACATTGATCACCGCGTCGAAAGTGCGACCCGGGTCGAGACGTGCGATTGCTTCATGGATGCGGTCGGACCCGGTCGGGTGGCCCGCGCCGGTCATGACCGCCCGGCCACCCGCCGCTTCGACCGCATCGGCAATCGCGCGGTCGCCACAGGCGACGACGACCGGCCCAACCTCGGCGGCGACCGCGCGACGCCAGACATGCACGATCATCGGCATCCCGGCGATCTGGGCTAGCGGTTTGCCGGGCAGCCGGGTCGCGGCGAGCCTCGCGGGAATCAGGATGATCGGGTTCTCGGGTACGGCTCTCGTCACGGGATTTGCTTTGCGGCCGATCGGGGAGCGACAACATGCCCGGTTCGGGCGAACGCCGGAAGCGTGATAATTCAGTTGAGCTGTCGGGCGAAAGGTCGTCGATGTCGGCGTTCGAGTGGAACAAGATCATCGGGTCGGTCCTGACGGCGATGATCATCGCGATGGTGTCGGGAATTCTGGCCAGCGAACTTGTGCGCCCCAAGCCACTCGAAAAGCCGGTCTTCCTCCCTGCCGGCACCGAGCAAACCGCGGCGGCGCCCGCAGAGCAGACGGCAGCAAAGCTCGAGCCGATCGAGCCGCTGCTCGCCAAGGCCGATCCGAAGCGCGGCGAGCAGCTCACCAAGATCTGCAACACCTGCCACACTTTCAACAAAGGCGGAGCGAACAAAGTCGGCCCGAACCTCTGGGGCGTTACCGAGGAAGGGATTGCGGCGGTCCCGAATTATCAGTTCTCTGCTGCGTTGCAGGCGGATAAGGGTCAAAAATGGGACCCGGAAAAGCTGAACCAGTGGCTCTATAATCCGCAATCCTTTGCCAAGGGGACCAAAATGACGTTCGTCGGGTTTCCCAAAGCGCAGGATCGCGCCGATGTCATCGGCTATCTCGACACGCTGAAATAGGTCTGTGCCCGAGATTGATCTCGATGCCTTTCTCGCTTTCGCGTTGCGCCTCGCCGATGTCGCCGGAGAGGTGATCCGGCCCTATTTCCGTAAACCGCTCGCGGTTAGCGACAAGGCGGATCTAACCCCAGTGACCGTCGCCGACCGGCTGGCGGAAGAGGCTATGCGCGCGCTGATCGAGGGGCACTTTCCCGACCACGGCATCCTGGGGGAGGAGTTCGGGCGGGTGCGTGAGGATGCCGAGCTCATCTGGACGTTGGATCCGATCGACGGCACCAAATCCTTCATCAGTGGGGTCCCGTTATTCGGCACATTGATCGCGCTGACCCAAAGAGGACGTCCGATCCTCGGCGTCATCGATCAACCGATCTCGCGCGAGCGTTGGGCAGGCGCCGCCGGGCGCCCGACGACGCTCAATGGCGCCCTGATTCGATGCCGACCCTGCCTCGAGCTCGCCGCCGCCACGCTGTTTGCCACGACACCCGACATGTTCAAGGGGGAGGATGCCGCCGCTTTCGCCCGAGTTTCCGCCGCGGTCAAGCTGACCCGCTTCGGCGCGGACTGCTATGCCTATGGCTTGGTTGCCGCCGGGTTTGTCGACATCGTCCTTGAAGCCAGCCTGAAGCCGTACGATTTCTGCGCGATGGTTCCGGTCGTCGAAGGGGCAGGGGGCGTCGCCACCGATTGGCGGGGAGAAAGTCTCGACCTGACTTCCGATGGCCGCATCCTTGTAGCCGGCGATCGCCGCGCGCATGACACGGCGCTCGCTCTGCTCGGTGGCTGAGAAAATCGCGGAGGCAAGGGATGCGGAGAGCACCCGCAATAATCGTTGTCACCCTTCTACTCGTATTTACCGGCAACGCGAATGGGGCGGCGACGCACGGAATGTCGTTGTTTGGCGACCTGAAATACGGTCCGGACTTCAAGCATTTCGATTACGTCAATCCGGATGCCCCGAAGGGCGGTACGATGCGCTACTCGGCGCTCGGCACGTTCGACACGCTCAATCCTTTTGTGATCAAGGGTATTCCGGCGGCCGGGATCAGCGGCATTTTCGACACGCTTACTGTCCGCTCCGAGGACGAGCCCAGCAGCGAATACGGCCTCGTCGCCGAAAAGATCGAGTCGGCACCCGACAAGCTTTCGGTGCTCTACACCTTGCGCAAGGAAGCGCGGTTCCACGACGGAACCCCGATGACCCCAGAAGATGTTGTCTGGACCTTCGAGACCTTACGGGCCAAGGGCCAGCCGATGTACCGGTCCTATTACGGGGATGTGATCAAGGCGGAAAAGGAGGGCGAGCGCGGCGTCCGCTTCTCGTTCAAATCAGCCGATAATCGGGAATTGCCGCAAATCATCGGAGAGATGCCGGTCCTCTCCAAGGCCTATTGGTCAGGGCGCGATTTTGCCGGCACGACACTCGATCCGCCGCTCGGCAGCGGCCCTTACAAGATCGAGGCGCTCGATCCCGGCCGCTCGATCACCTATCGCCTTGTCGCCGATTACTGGGCTGCCGATCTGCCGGTCAACAAGGGCCGGCATAACGTCGATGTCATCCGTTACGATTATTACCGCGACGCCACGATTGCACTCGAGGCGTTCAAGGCCGGGCAATACGATGTGCGGCAGGAGAACGTGTCGAAGAACTGGGCTACCGGGTATGACGGCCCGGCGTTGCGCGCCGGGCTGATCAAGAAGGAGGCGATTCCTCACCAGCGGCCGAGCGGTATGCAAGGGTTCGCCTATAATTTGCGCCGGCCGTTGTTTCAAGACCCGCGGGTGCGCGAAGCCCTAGCCTACGCCTTCGATTTCGAATGGTCGAACAAGGACCTGTTTTATGGTGCCTATACGCGGACCCGCAGCTATTTTGACAATTCCGAGCTGGCGGCAACGGGTGTACCGCAGGGAGAGGAATTGAGAATCCTCGAAAAGTTTCGAGGACAGATTCCTGATGAAGTATTCACGACGGAATACGACCCGCCAAAATATGACGGCTCGGGCAATATTCGCGACGGGTTGCGCGCCGCGCTGAAATTGCTGAAAGAGGCCGGTTGGACTTTCAAAGGAGAAAAACTCGTCAACGACGAGACGGGTCAGCCTTTCGAGTTTGAGATCATTCTCGTCCAGCCGGAATTCGAGCGCGTCGTGCTCCCATTCAAAAAGAACCTGGAAAGAATGGGGATCGATGCCCGTGTGCGCACGATCGATGCTGCGCAATACGAAAAGCGCATGCAGACCTTCGACTTCGACATGGCGGTCGTCAGCTTTGCCGCATCGGAGTCGCCGGGCAACGAACTCCGCGACTATTTTGGGTCTCAGGCTGCTGACGAGCCGGGGAGTCAAAACCTGCTGGGCATCAAAAGCAAGGTGATCGACGAGCTGGTCGAGGAGTTGATCAAGGCACCCGATCGGGCGAGCCTCGTAGCTCACACCCGCGCTCTCGATCGGGTATTGCAATACGGCTATTACGTGATCCCGCATTACCACGTCTCGGCCTTTCGCGTGGCGTATTGGGACAAGTTCCGGCGCCCGGCCAGCTCGCCCAAATATGCGGTCGGCCTGGATACCTGGTGGGTTGATGCGCAAGCGGCGAAATCGGTCGAGGCAAAGAAGGGTGAGGTAACGAAATAGCGGGGACTGCCGCATGATCGCCTACGCGATCCGCCGCATCCTGCTAATCATCCCGACCCTGTTCGCGATCATGGTGGTCAACTTTGTGATCGTTCAGGCAGCCCCGGGCGGCCCGGTCGAGTTGATGATCTCGCGGCTCAAGGGCAACAACGTCAGCGCGACCGAGCGCGTCAGCGGCGGCCCCGGCGAGTTCAAGTCACAAACGGGTCCCGGCGAGACCAAATATCGGGGCGCCCGCGGTCTCGACCCTGCGCTCATCAAGGAGCTCGAAAAGCAATATGGCTTCGACAAGCCACCGCTCGAGCGCTTCTTGCTGATGATGCGCAACTATTTGACCTTCAATTTTGGCAACAGCTTTTTTCGCGATCGCCGCGTCGTCGATCTGATCCGAGAGAAATTGCCGGTGTCGATCTCGATCGGGTTGTGGACGACCTTGATCACGTATCTGGTCTCGATCCCGCTCGGGATCCGGAAGGCGGTGCGCGACGGCAGCCGGTTCGATGTGTGGACTAGCGCTGTCATCATTATCGGGTATGCTGTGCCGAGCTTCTTGTTCGCCGTGCTGCTGGTCGTGCTGTTTGCCGGCGGCAGCTATTTCTCGATCTTCCCGCTGCGCGGCCTGGTCAGCGATAATTGGGGCGCGCTGTCATGGCCGCTGCGCATAATCGATTATTTCTGGCACATCACTTTGCCTATCACTGCGCTGGTGATCTCGGGCTTTGCGACCCTTACAATGCTCACCAAGAACTGCTTTCTTGAGGAGATCAACAAGCAATACGTATTGACTGCGCGCGCCAAGGGTCTCAACGAGCGGCGAGTGCTGTACGGGCATGTATTTCGAAATGCGATGCTGCTCGTCGTCGCGGGTTTTCCGGCAGCGCTGATCGGTATCCTGTTCACCGGATCACTGCTGATCGAGGTGATCTTCTCGCTCGACGGTCTCGGTTTATTGGGCTTCGAGGCGGCGATCAACCGCGACTACCCGATCATGTTCGCCACAGTCTACGTCTATACGCTGATCGGGCTTTTGCTGAAATTGATCAGCGATCTGACTTATATGCTTATTGACCCCCGGATCGATTTCGCCGCGCGACGGGTGTGACCGTCCCGCCGGTCAATATCATCGCGCTTCAAGCGGGGTTATTCACCGCCGGTCACGATCGCAACCTTGTTCTGGGCCTGTCCTGACGGCGCGCTTCTTTCAGGCGATACCAGTAGAGTTGGACTGCCTGATGATCCTTTCTATCTCGTCGACGCCGACCCCATAGAGCTCGGCGACCTGCGCCCGGGTCATCCCATAGCTCGCCAAGGCGCGAACGCGCCCGAATTGCGAGGCCGGTATCGCGCCGGTTTTGCGCCCAACCATCCGGTGCCTTCGGATCGGCTTGGGCTCCACCGGCGCTTCGCCCTTTGCTACGCTCATCGGTACCACCGGCGGGATTCTGAAGATGCGCGGTCGGCGTTGCGATTGGCGCTCGGCGGAAGGCACCGACTTCTCAGAGTCTGCCGCCGCGTTAGCGGATGGGGGTTGCGGCCTTGGCTTGAACAGGTCTTCCGCGTTTTGGCGCGCTCTGTCGATCTTTTCACGATCAATATGAGCGTCAGATGGCCATTCAGTCAGCAAGAGTTGCTCCAGAGCAAATCGCTAATATGAGATATAATTGCCGCCGCTAAGGGCTACAAGGCAAGGAAAGAGGCGCCGTTGCCGTATCGTTAGTTTTCTGAAGGATGCGATATGCCCGATCGTGCCCCTGACTGAGCCTTGTCGCAGAGGTTCAGCTATCTGTTCGAGTGGCGACGACAATGGCGCGAGGCGCGTCTTGCCAAGTGCACTCGACGCGACCAAACCCGGCAGCACGCAACGCGGTCAGATGCCCGTCCACGCCGTCGACAAACCGATCGCAGTTCAAGAAATAACCGCCCGGTCTGAGAAGACCATGGATCGCGGGATAACACGCGAAGATTTTTTCACGGTTTCCCAAATTGTGGAGGACGATCGCCGAGACCGCCAAGTCGAACGGCCCTCCGACATGTTGCGGCCATGCCGGATCCAGCAGGTCTGCAAGGACATAAGACACCCGGCCGGCGTGGCCGGCAAGACGCCGACCCGCTTGGTCGAGCATCGCCCGGGAATAATCCTGCAAAATTACCCGAGCCGCCGGAAACGCTGCCAGAACTTCCTCGGTGACGACGCCGTAGCCGCCGCCCACGTCCAACACCGCCAATTCGGTGTCGTGGGGAAACGGCGCCCATGACAACATTTGCCGGAGTAGCGGGCGTCGTTCGGGATCGCGTGCGACGTCGTGATCGATCCATCCCGAGACGTAGTCGGGGGACTGCCAGTCGTGCGGAAAGGGTCGGAAGGTCTTGGCTTCGGAAGGCATCGCTCACCTCGCTGAGTGTCTTTAGACGCGCCGCACGCCGTAGAACTGTGGCCAGCCGTCGCGGACATCCTGCAGGTAGGCGTGGAACGCAGCCGGCTGATCGTACATGCCGAGCGGCACATACGATGGATTCTGCCAGAACTCCTGCTGCATCTCGCGACAAATCTTCTGCTGCGCCGCGGCGTCCGCCGCGTCGAACCACGCTTCTCGCAACGCCTCCATTTTCGGATCTGTGGGCCAGCCGAACCACGCATCGGTACCGCTCGCACGGATAGCGATGTCGGGGCCCGGCGAGATGTTCCCCATGCCGCCGAGGTAGGTGTAAAAGATATTCCAGCCGCCTTTGTCGACGGGCTCGCGGCTGGCGCGCCGGGCGACGACGCTGCCCCATTCCATGGTCTGCAAATCGATATTCATACCGATCCGCTGCAACACATCTGTGGCAACCTGCGCTTCAGCATAGATCGTCGGAATGGTTGAGGCGACGAGAACAACGACCCTTTCGCCTTTGTATCCGACGGAAGCCAAATCCTCTTTTATTTTGTTCAGGTCCTTGGGTCCTCGGGTGATCTCGACACCGACATCGCTCGCCATCGGCGTCCCCGGGACGAACAGGCCGACATCGGTCTTGATCAAGCTCGGCTCGGCGCCAGAGACGGCGGTCATAACCTCCTTCTGATCGAACGCCGAGAGCACGACACGGCGTACCGCGGCATTATCGAACGGTGGGAACAGATGGTTAAACCGCAAACAGCCGATCTCGCCGGTGCGATCCTTGACGGTGATGACCAAATTCTTATTGCGCTTCAGCTGCGGGATCAAATCGATCGTCGGGTTTTCCCACCAGTCGACCTCGCCCTGGTCGAGAGCCACCGAGGCGGTGCCAGGATCGGGCACAAAATTCCACACCACCCGGTCGACATGAACGATTTTCGGGCCGGCGGTGAAGCTCGGCTTACCGTTCCCGCGTGGCGCGTAGTCCGAGTTCTTCTCAAAGACGACGCGCTGGCCCGGAACCCGTTCCGCGGCGACGAATCTGAATGGCCCGGAGCCGACCGCCTCCTTGACCTGTTCGAAGGCGGTGGTCTCGGCCAGGCGTTCGGGCATGATCGAGCAGTAGGGTTCGGCCAACGCATCCGGCAGCAGCGCAAAAGGCTTCTTCAGGCGGAAGCGTATTACTTTGTCCGAGACCGCCGAGAGCTCGTCTGTGTGGACCATAAGCGCCCCACCCATCGGGTAGCGCTCGGCCCAACGCTTGATTGTGGCGACGCAATCGCGCGCCAGGACGGGGTTACCGTCATGGAATTTGAGCCCTTCGCGCAGAGTGAGGTCCCACCGTTTGCCGTCGTCGTCTACGCTGTGGCGCTCGACCATCTGCGGCTGGGCGTTGAACGCGGCATCGTAGCCGTAAAGCGTATCCAGCACCGCCAGCGCGTAGTTGCGGGTGATATCGGCGGTCGTCCATACCGGGTCCAGCGAGGCGAGATCGGCGTGCGGGACAAAGTTGATCGTCTTCGCCGCTTCTGCGCCGACGATGCGTGGGGCAGCCAGCGCCGTCGCGCCGGCGACGGCAGATTTGAGAAAAGTGCGTCGCTTCATCGCGTATCCCTTTGTCGCCTGCTTTCCCTTCTAGCCCCCGCCCCGGTCGGCTGGAAGTCAGGCGCGCGACTTGGCCCGGTGCACCCGGCCTTTCTGCATCGGACGCTCCTTCAGTTTTGGCGTAACCGCGGGGCGCGGCGGGCCAACCCGGCGGCGCGATGAGGCACTCGAGCGTAGCCGGATAAGGTCGGGCTTCTTTGTCGCCATGGTCTTCAACCAGCCGTCGTTTCATACTAACACCCAACGGCCGAATTTGACACGGCCTGGGTGAAAGCGTTCGAGACGTCGGCGAAGGTGGAAGGAAACCCACTATGAAGTTCAGCAATTTCTTGTTTCCGGACTGCCGGGATCCCGAGCGGGACGGCATCGTGATCGACGAGACCTTGCGCGAGGCTTGGCTCTCTGACGCACTCGGCGTCGATGTGATTTGGCTCGCCGAGCATCATTTCGACGGGATCTGCGCCTATGTCGACCCGATCAGCTTTGCCGGCGCATTGGCCACCTCGACGCGGCAGAGCAAAATCGGCTTTGCAGTCGTGCAAACCGCGCTGCATCATCCGATCCGGCTTGCCGAACAGCTGGCTATCCTCGACAACGTCACCAAGGGGCGCCTCGTTGTCGGTCTTGGCCGCGGTTCTTCCTACAACATTTACGATTACCAAGGTTTCGGCATCGACCACCACGAGGCCCAGGCACGTCTGGAAGAAGCCGAGGAGATCCTTCTTAAGGGGTGGACTCGAGAGGCCTTCGAGCACCACGGTACGTACTGGGATCTGAATGTGCCGATGCTGCGGCCGCGGCCCTATACAAAGCCACACCCGATGCTGATCCGCGCCGCTTCGGGCGAGGGCTCGTTGCTCGAATTGGCGCGCCAAGGCCGTCCGTTCTTGATGAATGTGCAGTCGATGGAAGTCACGCGCGCACGCGTTTCGCACTACTGCAAAGCGATGCGCGAATCAGGCTTCGACGAGGAAAGGATCGCCCTTAATCTCGAACAGTGCTGGGTCTGGCGCAATGTCTTTGTCGCCGAGACTGACGCCGAAGCCGAGCGGGTCGGGGTTCCGGCGTTCCAGGCGATGGTCGAGTCGCGGGCGGCATTGCGCAATCGCATCTATCGCGAGACCGGCATGCGGATTGAGGTGCCCCAGAGCGATCTGCCGTCAGCCCGCGCCAGTGTGGAGCACGGCTTCATCTATGGGTCACCGGAGAGAGTCGCGGAAGCGATCGCGGAAATCGCCGCGCTTGGCATCGGCGGCGTAATTGCGACCTTCCGTTTGGGTCCGTTGCCGCACGAGGCGGCGGCCGGGAGCCTCACGCTGTTCATGCGCCAAGTCGCTACCGAGTTTCGCAGCCCATCTGCGAGCCGGTAAACCCACGACTGCTGCCGTTAACTTCAGACCCGTTAATCGAAAAAGGATATCGCTGTGACGACGACCGTTATCCGCAATGCCGATTGGGTGATCGCCTGGGACGAGCTTGCTGCACGCCATGTCTACCGCCGCAATATCGACATCGCCTTTACTGACGGTACGATCGTCTTTGTTGGGCGCAATTATCCCGGTGCGGCGGACCGGGTCATCGACGGGACAGATCGCCTAATTTTGCCCGGGCTGATCGACATCCACTCCCATCCCGAGCACGAGCCGCTCTATCGCGGTGTGCGCGAAGAGCATGGTCTACGCAATATGCACATGACGGGGCTCTATGAACGCTCGCAGGCATTCTCCGCACCCGATGACGAGGCTCGAGCAGCCAGTGCCGAGTGCGCCTATTGCGAATTGCTGCTGAGCGGTGTCACTTCGCTTGTCGACATCTCGGCAGCCTGGGACGGCTGGATCGAGGTCTGTGCGAAGAGCGGGATGCGGGCCTTTCTCGCGCCGGGCTATGTCTCTGCGCGCTGGCGTCTCGCCAATGATTTCGATCTGCAGTACGCCTGGCAAGAAGCGCGCGGGCGCGAGGGCTTTGAGACGGCGCTTGCGTTGATCGACGGTGCGGCACGGCACCCGAGCGGCCGGCTCTCCGGCGTCGTCTCGCCGATGCAGATCGATACCTGCACCGCCGATTTGTTGCGCGACAGCCGCGATGCGGCGCGCGAGCGCGGGCTGCCCTTTACCGTGCATGCCGCCCAGAGCGTCAGCGAAGTGAGGGAAATGATCCGCCGTCATGGCAAGACGCCAATCCAGTGGGCATACGAGATCGGCATCCTCGGCCCCGACACGATTCTCGGCCACGCGCTATTTCTCGATACCCATTCGTGGATCCGCTGGTGGACCGAGACCGATCTGAAGCTTATTGCCGAAACCGGCGCATCGGTCGCCCACTGTCCTACGCCCTTCGCGCGATACGGCCAGATCATGGAGAATTTCGGCGATTATTTACGCGCCGGGGTCAATATGGGGCTCGGCACCGACACAGCCCCTCATAATCTAGTCGAGGAGATGCGCAAGGCGGCGGTCCTAGCTCGCATTGCGGCGCGCGATATCGGGACCGTGACCACGTCGGATCTGCTCCATGCGGCGACGGCGGGCGGCGCCAAGGCCCTGATGCGCGACGATCTCGGCCGGATTGCCGCCAACAAGAAGGCCGACCTCGTCCTAGTCGATCTCGCGCTGCCGCAGATGATGCCGGCGCGCGATCCGCTGCGTTCGTTTGTCTATCATGCCGCGGACCGGGCTGTGCGCGACGTGTTTGTCGACGGGCGGCAAGTCGTGGCCGAAGCCAAGGTCACCACGCTGAACCAAGCGGATGCGGCTCATCGCCTCTACCGCGCGCAGCAACGTATGCTCGAAGCGGCCCCACGGCGGGACTATCGCGGCCGCAGCGCCGAAGAAATTGTCCCTCTCAGCTTGCCGCTGGCTGACTGAACAAGCAGCGATCCGCGATCAAGTCTTCGTGCGGCGCGTTCTCGCGCGTGCCCGGCTACGCTTGCGGCCGAGCCCGAGCTGTTTGGCCATCGCCGAGCGCTGTTCGGAGTAGGCTGGGGCGGTGAGCGGATGATCACTCGACAGGTCCCATCGACGGAGATATTCGCTAACCTGCAGCCCATGCCGCATAGTGAGGTGCCGGCGCAGGGTCTTACCCTTGAACCCACACTCGAGGCAAACGACTTGATCGCGCTGCACCGATCGCCTGACCGGCACGGCCGGCGTCCGAACTGGTTCCGGTTGGATCGGCTTTCCGAGCTGGCTAATTGCTTGCTGCACCGAGATGATCAGCGCCGATAGCTGATCCGGTGCGAGGGTATGATTACCAACATAGCTCGCGACGATTTTTGTCACCGGGCGCAGGTCGACGCTTCGCGCCGTGTTGTCGCTGTCCATGATACTTCGCTCCCCGCGGATTCATTTTTGCCTGCGTTACATAAAGCAAAATGGGAACCAAGAGAAACATTATTTACCGAGCATTACGGACGCCGGTTCGTTGGAGCAAATCCAGACCTATTTTTCGGACAACATCGTGACGCCGTCGTGACGGTAAAGCCGGCGCTCCCCGACAGTGCACCGCTACACCGTCGCGCGCTCGAGATTGCCGCGCGCCGTCCGGGCGAAACCGACCGCCATCGGTGCGCCGGAAGAAGCCTTCAGTATCATTCGGGGACGATTTACCGGGTTAGTGCCGATCATCGACAGCAGGTGCTCGAATCTGGCCTCGTCTTCGACGCAGCCGAACTCTTCTACAGTTTCGACAAAACGGAGGAACTGCCTCTTGGGTCGCCTCGGAAATTGCATCCAGGGCAGCTCGTCCCAGCCGACTGCGTTTGGCCCTCGGCCAGGACGTCGGCGTGCGGGGCGCTGTGAGCAGCTAGGCGCTTGACCCCGAGATGCCAAGGCTTGGCAGCCGTCAAATGCGCTGGAACTAGCGCTCCCGATGATCCAGGCCACGCGGTTAACAATACCTAAGGCGGTCTTGTTGGTCACCTCGAGCCGCAAATGCAACTGGTATGGGCTGATGGCGCCGCTCGCAGCACTCAGTAAGAAGCAGGCCTGGAACCATTTGTGAAGCGGAACATGGCTGCCTTCGAAGATCGTGCCGACCGTGGCGCGAAACTGTTTGCGGCAGCGGCAGCAGAATTTCAATCCGGCGCGCGCACCCTTCCCGGTAACAGCACCGATTCGATCGGTTGCACCGCAGCGCGTGCATACCGGTCCATTTGGCCAGACGATTTCTTCGAGCTTGGCGTGCGCCGCCTGCTCATCCCAAAAGTATGGTCGCGAAATGATGGACATGATCGTGCCTTGAACAGTGGAGGGCCGGATGCCAAAGCAATCCTCCCCGCATCTCGGATTAGCCAATTGGCCACGTATCCCGTTTTGTAGAGAATTACAACTAAAAATGATTTTTCGGTTAAAAAGGACAACCTTTTGACGTTTGCTCACTCCTGTCAGGGACGATTGTTCCCGCGCAACGCCTGAGCGTCTTCCGAAAAGCCGAACGATCTCGCATGATCGAAATGCAGCGGTCCAGTGCTAGGGAGAAGTGTCATGAAGCTTTTCGATCTGTCCGGGAAAGTCGCGATTATTACCGGTTCGAGCCGCGGGATCGGCCGGGCGATCGCCGAGGCGTTTGCCGAGGCGGGCGGACGGGTCGTCATCTCGGCCCGCAACGCGGCACCCTGCGAGGAGGTGGCGGCGGCGATTCGGGCAAAAGGCGGCGAGGCGATTTCTGTCACCGCACGGATTTCGGATAAGGCGCAGCTCGAAAACCTCGTCGCCAAGACGCACGAGGCGTGGGGTCGGATCGATATCCTCGTCTGCAACGCCGCGATAAACCCGCATTACGGCTCGCTCGAACAGCTGACCGACGAGGTGTTCGAGCGGATGATGGTCAACAATGTCCTGAGCAATTTATGGCTGTCACGCATGGTCGGGCCCGAGATGCGCGAGCGGCGTGACGGCGCGATCATCTTCATCATCTCGACTGCGGCATTGCGCGCCAGCACGATGCTCGGCATGTACGGATGCACCAAGGCCGCCGATTACGCCTTATGCCGCAACCTCGCCGCCGAGTGGGGCCCCGACAATATACGCGTCAACTGCATCGCGCCGAGTGTCGTGACGACTCAATTCGCCCGCGTGCTTTACGAAGATCCGACGCGCCGCGCTGCGCGTGAGGCCGGCACCCTGCTGAAGCGACTCGCCGAGCCGGAAGACATCGCCGGCGTCGCCTTGATGCTCGCCTCGCGCGCCGGCGCCTATATTACCGGGCAGACGATCGTCGTCGACGGTGGCACGACAATCGCGCCTTGAGTTCGTTTAACGACCCTCTCGCCGCGGCGGCACCCTGGTGGCGGACCCGTCCCGGCGGCTGCTTGCGGATCCGCGGAGGAAGGGCCCTGTTTGGCAGTTACCCGATTAGCGGGGCAAAAAATGCGGTGTTGCCCTTGATGGTGTCGGCGCTGCTGACGCCCCATCTGGTCACCCTGCACAATGTCCCGGCCAACTTGGATGTGGCGGTGCTTTCCGCTCTGCTGCGCCGCTTCGGTGCGGAGGTGCATTGGTCGACCTCCAGGAAAGGCTTATCGGTGACGATCTGTGCAGACCGGATCCAGCCCGGAAATATCGATCGAAACCTGGTTGCGCGGATGCGCGCGTCGGTCTTGCTACTGGGCGCGCTCCTGGGTCGTTGCGGGGAGGCAAGTCTGCCGATGCCGGGCGGCGACGCCATTGGGCTTCGCAGCATCGATTTTCACATTGCCGGCCTCGAGGCAATGGGGGGCAAGGTGACGCCGGCTGGCGGCGTCATCCACGCAGCAGCGCGCGCTGGATTGCACGGTGCTGACATCCTTTTACCGCGGCCGTCGGTCGGCGCTACGGAGAACCTCTTGCTGGCTGCCGTGCTCGCCCCTGGCACGACCGTCATCCGCAATGCTGCCCGCGAACCGGAGATCGCGGATCTGGCGAATTGCCTCATGCTGATGGGCGCCAGTATCTCGGGCCTAGAAACCGGCGTTCTGACGGTGCAAGGCGGCGCCCCGCTCGCGGGGGCCATCCACCCCGTCATGCCCGGATCGCATCGAGATGGGCACGATTGCCTGCGCCGCGGCGATCACGAATGGTGAGATCCTGCTGGAGCATGGCCAGCTCGATCTTCTCGGCGCCGCGGTAGCTGTGCTACGCACTGCCGGCGTCGAGTTGCGTGCCGCCGTAAATGGGGTGATCGCTCGCCGCGCGCCGACGGGTCTCGTCGCCACGGATGTTCTGACGCAGCCTTACCCGGGCTTTGCCACCGATCTGCAAGCGCCGGTCATGGCTTTGCTCGCTACGGCGGCTGGGGCCAGCGCTATCACCGAGACGATTTTCGAGCAACGATTCCGGCATGCGGCCGAATTGCGCAAGATGGGGGCGGAAATCATGGTCCACGGCAGAACTGCTCTCGTACGCGGGGTTCCAAGGCTTAAGGGCGCGGTGGTGACGGGCACGGATGTACGCGCCGCGGCGGCGCTGGTGATCGCCGGGCTCGGAGCTGCGGGTGAGACAATCGTCGGCGGTCTCAACCACCTCGACCGCGGCTATGACCAGATGGCCGAAAAGCTCATCGCCTGCGGTTCCGAGATCACACGGTTTGGGCAGCATGAGACATCGGCGACAACGCTCAACTCAGATCAGACATAAATGTCAGCTTTGGCGGACCGGCTGCGATGATTTGTTCTCGGTAGCGCTCTGCAGGAAGCGGCTATCGTTCTCCCCTGCTCCCACCCTGTTAGGCTAATTTCCCCCCTGCAAGGCCTAGAATCGCCCCCTGTTTTTCGTCGAGGGGAGTGAGCTCTTAGTTCGATCTAACCACTTGATTTTACGATAGATTGTCGACAAGAGTCAAGCCCGATCCCAACGCGCAACGGAAAAATCGCCCTGATAAGGACCTATTAGCAGGGGCGAGGAGGAGCCTTGGCGCTTGCTCAGAATGCGCCCAGCCCAAAGATCCCGTCCGTCGGATCTACGCCGGCCAGCACCCGCTTGCCGATCAGGTCTCGCAAGGTTTCGGTGGTGCCGCCGCCCAGAGTGCCGTAACGCGCCCCGCGGTAGAACCGCGATACCGGGAACTCGTCGGTGAAGCCGTAGCCGCCGTGGACCTGGATCGCCTCGCTAGTCACTCGCAAGGCCATCTCGTTGACCGTGACCTTGGCGGCGGCAGCGAGCAGCGGGTCGGGGAACGGGTCGGCGCTGGCGCATGCGCGATAGAGAATGCTGCGGCTCGCCTCGATGTCGCGATACATCTCGGCGAGCTTCCAGCGCATGCCCTGAAACTCGGCGATCGCGCGGCCGAACGCCCGCCGCTCCTTGGCGTATTTGACTGCCTCCTCGAGCGCCCCCTCGGCGAGACCGAGCGAGATGCTGGGATTGAGGCAACGCTGCGTGTTGAAAGCGGACAACAACTTGCGGAACCCGTCTTCGCGTAACACCAGGTTTTCCGGCGGAAGCTCGCAATCCTCGAAGCGGATCTCATGCAGGTTCTCGCCGCCCATCGTGTGGAACTTTCCGGTAACCGAAAACCCAGGCGTGCCCTTTTCGACCAGCACGCAGCCGATGCCGGCCCGGCCCTGCTGTTTGTCGACCCGGGTGAAGACGACGAACATCCCGGCCTCGTCGGCGCGGCTGATCAGAGTCTTGACGCCGTTGAGCCGCAGCGCGTTGCCGACATGGTCGACATTGGTCCGGTAATTGGCGACGTCGGTACCGGCATCGGGCTCGGTCATGCAGATCGCCAGCAGGCAGTCGCCGCTGCACACCGCCGGCAGGATACGCTGTTTGATCGGCTCGGGCGCGTAGGTGGCGATGATCCGCGTCTGGACGCCGACCTCGCCGAGCACGGCCATCGCGGTTACGTAGCAAACCTTAGCGATTTCCTCGAGAACGAGCGCGGTGTCGAGAACCGACAGGCCAAGACCGCCATATTCTTCCGGGACAGCCATCCCGAGGACGCCCAATTCGGCGAGGGCGCGCATGTTTTCCCACGGGAAGGTGCCGTCCATGTATTGGTTGGCGCGCGGCCGGAACTCGCGCTGCGCTAAGTCGCGGACGGTCTGCACAAAGCGGCGCTGCTCGTCCGATAGGTTCGGAAACATGGCGATCTCCTCCCTGCAGCGCGGTCAAATCAGCCCGAGATCGCGCAGGCTCGTGTGCCGGCCGCGGCCGATGATCAGGTGGTCGTGCACGGTCACCCCAAGCGGGGCGGCGGCCTTGACGATGTCCCGAGTGACAGCGATGTCCGCCCTGGAGGGGGTCGGGTCGCCCGAAGGATGGTTGTGCACGAGGATCAGCGCCGAGGCCTGGAGTTCGAGAGCGCGCTTGACGACCTCGCGCGGGTAGACCGGCGTGTGGTCGATCGTCCCGCGCTGCTGCTGCTCGTGCTTGATCAGCACGTTTTTGCGATCGAGGAAAAGAATGTGGAACTCCTCGATGCTGCCGTGGGCGATGTGCGCCGTGCAGTAATCGATGAGTTTGTCCCATGAGCCGACCACCGGCCGCTGGTGCAGTTCCGACCGCATCAGCCGAAGTGCAGCCTCGCGCACCGATTTGAGCGCAGCAACCCCAGCGAGACCGAGCCCGGCACCCTTGAGCGCCTCGGCATCGGCGCTCAGCAGCTCGGCGAAACCGCCAAACCGCTCGAGTAGATCCTTGGCCAACGGCTTCACATCGCTACGCGGGTTGCTGGCAAAAAGGATCACCTCGACGAGCTCGTAATCGGGCAGACTGTCCGCCCCGGCTGCGATCAGACGCTGGCGCAGCCGCTCGCGGTGACCATGGTAGTGCGGCGTATCATCCAAGGCCTCGGCCAGCCGCAGCGGTTTGCGGCGACGGCTTGCGTTCATGATCTACGCGTCGATCGGCGGGAACGCAATTCGGCGAGCATGGTGCCCGCCATGCGCGCCGGCTCGTCGCTGTCGAAGGCGCTGACGAAACAATCGATCCCGCGCTCGACCGCTGCCGCGGTTGGCAATTCTTCCCAGTCGAGGATCAGAGACTTTTGCAGGCGGATCGCCTGGGGGCCCGCCGCGAGGATCGGACGGACGAGACGCTCGACGGCCTCTTGGAGCCCGCCGACGGCCGCGACAACATCGACAAGACCCCAGGCATGCGCCTCGCCGGCGCCGATCGTCTCGCCGGTCAGCAGCAGCCGGCGAGCGCGGCCTTGGCCGATCAGCCCCGGCAACAATGCCGCTTCGACGACCGAAGGGATGCCGATTTTGACTTCGGGCATGCCAAACACCGAGCGTTCGCTGGCGACCCTGAGATCGCAGGCGCAGGCGAGTTCGAGCCCGGCGCCGAGCGCATAGCCGTCGATCTGGGCGACGACTGGAACGGGGAGCCGGCGGAACGCATCGCAGCACTGATGCACCAAGGTGATAAAGCTGCGCGCGCTTGCATGATCGAGGGCCGCGATCTCCCGGATATCGGCGCCGCCGACAAAGGCGCGCTCGCCGGCGCCGCTCAGCACCGCGAGCCGCAGCCGGGGGTCCACTGCGAGCCCGCCGACGGTCTCGACGATCTCGGTCATCAATGTCCGGTTCAAGCTGTTCAGCTTGCCGGCGTTATCGATCGTCAGATGCGCAAGGTAGCCCCCCTCGGGACGTTCCTCACAGCGAACCAGTACACCCACTGCGCGAAATCTCCACCAGCCCCGCTTTCTACCGGCGCGATCACTCCTAAGCCGATTGCGCGCCGACGACCTCAGCCTGTTGCGAGACCAGTTTGGCATCAAGATCGTGGAGTAACGGCTTGGCCTCCGCCAGGCTCTTGCTGATCGCTGATCCGGCGACCGGCGTCAGCGCGACCGCCTTGTGCCTTTTTATTGTTTGTTCGGTGAAGAAGCCCCAACGGATCAAGTTGTCGACACGCTCCTTGATCGCGAGATGCCCCAGCCGCAGCGCATCCCACATTCTGCTGTTGATCTCGTCGATGACGAGAGCGGGCGAGTCCGCATCGTCGCTCCCGAACGGGCTTGCCCACCACAGCAGCATGACGATCGCCCAATACTGGTAGGTCACCAAATGGTCCATCGCGTCGTTGACATGGGCCGGGGTCAGCCCTTTTTGCCTGACCACGAATTCGCAGGTTTCCCGCCATTTCTGATCGTAGGCGCCAAAGAAGCCGAAGATTGCCGCGATGGCAGCATCGTTGCACTTCGTGAGCGCCAATCGCCGGCGTTCCCGATCACCCAACGCCGCATACACCGCGTCGGTTGTGTCTTCGACGTGACGATCGAAACTCTCGTACAATTTGCCGGTTGCGGTGATCAGGCACGTCGGGGATGCGGTACATGGCCGGTTGGACGCATCGGTAACCCTGATAAACCCGTCCCTCTCGCAGTCTTTTACTCTCTCGATGCAAGTCCTGATGTCGGTGCCATAGAAGCCGTAAACGGTACGATGGATGGATCTACACGCGACCCCCTCGACCGGGCTGGTTCGTGCAGAAAATATGACGTGCCAATGCGCCCGTTTGTTCAATCCCGGGAAATGGTCTTGCCAGATCCTGTGGTATTCGCACAAAAACCGGGCGACTACGCGATCGGCATTCATCCAAAATCACCGTGCTCACAGCCTTTCCCCGCGAGCTGATCGTAATCGATTTAACCAAAGCTCGAAAGAGAACGTTTCGGGATTCTGCGACAGAATTCCACGCGCTCTCTGTCGCAACGCACCAACGTGATTCTGGAGAAACACTCGGCGAGCTTGACATCGGAGGGGGGCCGGGCGGGGGGCTGGAGCGTACTATGGGCCCGTCGGCTACTCCGATGGGAGCGGACACTCTGGCAAAGATCGCCGCAGCGAGCGTATCCGAGGACCTCGCGCCAAAGCGCCGTCGCGCTGCGCAAGACTGGTAGCTTCGACAAGCTTGCTCCGGCGTTGCTACAGATCCTGATCAGCGGATAAGCTCATAACGCTTGCCGTTTCCGCAGGATTACCACGTGCCGGCCATCCGGCTTGACCTCGGCGGTGAAACTGAAATCGCTGTACCAGCCGACGAACTCAAATCGTCCGCTCAATTCGACAAGGCAGAGAAACTCCTGCGGGAAAAACACCTTCGCCGGGACCCGTCCTTCAATAATAAAGTCTTTGCCATGATCGTTGACGGTAAAGGTTAGCCATTCATTGTACGTTTGCGCGACTGGGTCGAGCATCTCTACGCGATACCGGGTATGGACCCTTACACCGCCTCTTCGCCGGGTCCAGCTTCTCTTGTAGTCGTGGAAAATCCGAAACCAGACAAAGCTGTCCAACAGGTAGAGACCGCCAGGGGCAAGGAGGCCGGCGAGGCGGCCAAGGTGGTCGAGGAATTCGCGGTTGGATCGGACATAGAGCGAGCCCAGCGAAACATAGGCCAAGTCGAATGGACCGAGATCCCGATCGAGGTCGCGCATGTCGCCGAGGACAAAGCACGCGTCTATGCCTTGACGGCGCGCTTTGTCGCGGGAAAATTCGATCATGGCGGGGCTGAGATCGAGCCCGCAATAGGTGTAGCCCCGTCTATGCCATTCCTCCAGATAAGGTGCCGTGCCGGCACCCAGTTCGAAGACCCGGTGAGCCTTCGCCCTTGAGAATTTGGCAATCGCCGCCTCGAAAAAGTCGAGTTCGCGAACGGGATCGTCGGGGGCTAAAGCGATTTCATAATAGTGGGGGTGTAGATACGCCTCCATCGGCCGTTCAGGCGACTTTGGCAAATTGCCCACGATCGTGGGGCGCGGAAAAATCAAGTTCGGGGCCGAGCGGGATGATCCCGCTGGGGTTGAGGTTGCGCATGCCGCCGTAATAGCCGAGCTTGATCCCGGGCATGTCGACCGTCTGGGCGACACCGGGCATCTGATAGATGTCGCGTAAATAGTTCGACAGGTTGTGATAGTCGGTGATGCGCTGCAAATTGCACTTGAAGTGGCTGTAATAGACCGCGTCGAACCGCACCAGGGTCGGAAACAAGCGCAGATCGGCCTCTGTGAAGCGATCATCGACCAGGTAGCGCTGATGGCCGAGCCGCTGCTCGATCTCGTCGAAGGCGGCGAACAGCCTGCGGAAGCTCGTTTCGTAAGCCTGCTGGCTCTTGGCAAAGCCGCAGCGATAAACGCCGTCGTTGATCGACTGATAGATGAAGTCGTTGATCGCATCGATCGCGTTGCGCAGCGTCTCTGGATAGAGATCGACTGCCGTGTTGCCGAATTCGTCGAACTCCGAGTTCAGCATGCGAACGATCTCGGAAGATTCGTTGTTGACGATTGTGCGCCTCTTGCGGTCCCACAGCACCGGGACGGTGGCGCGCCC
>JAFAHQ010000064.1 GCA_019237135.1 Alphaproteobacteria bacterium | reverse complement strand
CTAGGTAATGAAGCTGCTGAGGGCCCAACGATAGAGCTCCCTGGTCCCTGAGAAAAAGGCGAGAGCAGCGAACACCGAAACGAGCACGAACGACTGGACGCCGTAAAGCAGTGCCGCGCGTTTCGGATGCCTCGCCTCGATCACGAGGAGCGAGGTGACGATCAGCAAGGCCGCAAGACCGTTTATAATGTGTTCGCCTGTCATGGCGTCTCCTCGCCGCTAGCCGAGCCAGGCGAAGGGCGCAAAGCCCGAACACAAGGTGAGGGCGGCGAGCGCCACGATGGCCGCCGTCATGCTGAGCGGTACCGGCTTGGCCGCGGCCACCATAGGCGATGGCGGGCCGAACACGATCTCACCGAACTTTTTCAGAAACCACGCAAAGGTGCCGACGCCCTCGGCGACCGCGATGATCACCAGGATCAGCAATGGCAGATAGAACCGCGAGGCTTCGAAGCCGCCGGCGAAAATGGCGAATTCGCTGAAAAAGAGATCCATCGGCGGCACGCCGGCGATCGCAAAAGCCGCGACCCCAAAGCCGGTGGCGACGACAGGAAGCCGGGTCAGGAGCCCGCGCAAGAGCGGCATCAATCGCGTTCCGGTCGCAAAGCTGAGCGACCCGGCGACAAGAAAGAACAGGCTTTTTGCAAAAGCATGATTGAAGATGTGAGCCACCCCGCCGGCAAAAGCCAGCGGCGAGCCGAAGGTCGACAGGGACAGCGAGAGGAAGATGTAGCCCAGTTGCGCGATCGTCGAATAAACCAGCAGGCCTTTCAGGTCCTTCTGCGGGAAATACAGCACAAAGGCATAGACGAGCGTGAAGGTTGCCATGACGGCGCCGACCGCGCCGACCAGATGCGGCACCGATCCGGCCGACTGGATCGCGCGGGCAAAGATATAGACCCCGATATTGACCATCGAGCCGGCATGCAGGTAAGCGCTGACCGGGGTCGGCGCCGCCATCGCGTGCGGCAGCCAGATGTGCAGCGGAAACTGCGCCGATTTTCCCCAACCGGCGAAGAGGATCCCCAGCAGGACCGCCGTCTTTGCCGGCGCGCTCAACGTGCTCAGCGCCGACAGCGAGAAGCTGCCCGTGCTCGCGTACAATGTCGCCGCCGCGAAGTAGAGACCGAGCGAGGCGATATGGGTCACGATCAAGGCCTTCGCGGCGCCGCCGAGCGCCTCCTGCGACTCGTAGTAGCCGATGAGGCCCCAGGAGCAAGCTCCCGTGATCTCGAAGAAGAACAACTGGCCGGTGACCGTCGATGAAAAAACGAGGCCGGCCATGGCCCCGATAAATATCTGCATGAAGAAGAAGTAGCGCGGCCTCCCCTGGTCCGGGTGCTCCACATTGTCGAGGCTCATATAGCCGATGGAATAGATGCAGACAAAAAGACCGACCAGGCCGACGGCGAACCCTATCAGAAGGCTCAAATTGTCGATCGTCACGCCCCAGATCGACACACCGGCGACCTTGACGAGTGACTGACTGAACCCATTCCTGCCTTCGATCGTAAAATGAACAAGCACGAGCGAGACAGCGGCAATGGACAAGGCGCCGGATGTCACACAGATGCGCCGCGCCAACCGCTGCGGCAGCAGCAGCGAGAGCGCCGCACCGAGGAACGGGATCAGGATGCCGGTTATCAGAACTGCAACCATGTGGGTCAGATACCGGCCAGCGAGAACGCGAAGGCGAGCAGCGCGGCGCTGGCAGCGACAAAGGTCAGTCCCGAACTGCTGAGGAACCGGAGGCGCGCCATCGTGTTCTCGACCAAGGAGATGACGAGAAATACGATCACCAGCTTCAGCACCAGCACGACAGCCGCCAGAGCAAGGGGGAGGGGCGCAAACCTCGCCGCCGCCCCGGCAGGAACGAAAATTCCGAGGAACAACGCTGCCGTCACGGTCTGCTTGAGAAAAAGCCCCCATTTGAACAGGCCGAGAGCGCAACCGGAATATTCGGTGAGCGGTCCTTCCTGAAGTTCCTGTTCGGCTTCGGCGAGGTCGAGCGGGAGCTTGCCCATCTCGAGAAAGGTCGCAAAGGCAAAGGCGACCATCGCCATCGCGGTGGCGGCGAAAGCCGGGGTCGGACCAGCGAAGATCGAGGCGGAAATGACGCCGAGATTGGTCGAGCCGGCGAGCAGAGCGACGACGAACAATGACAGCACCATGACCGGTTCGTTGAGCACGGCGAGCGTGGTTTCACGGCACGCGCCGATTCCCCCGAACATGCTGCCCGAATCGACGCCGGCCAGGGCAAAAAAGAAGCGGCCCAAGGCAAAGAGATAGATGACCGCGATCAGATCGCCGGTCGCGCTGACCGGCGAACGGGTCATCAGCCCCGGTATCGCCATCGCGACGAGCAGCATGGCGACCAGCAACACATAGGGTGTCACGCGAAAGACCACTCCGGCCTCGGCTGGAATGATCTCGGCGCGGGCCAGGAGCTTGCCGAGGTCGCGGTAGTCCTGAAGGATCGGCGGACCCTGGCGAGAATGGAACTTGGCGCGCAGCACCCGCGACATTCCGGACAGCAGCGGCGCCAGCAGCAACAGCAGCAGAGCCTGTGCCACGCCGACAAGGAACAGAAGAGCCGTCTGCATCGCGCTTACCACGCCACCGCCAGCAATAGCGCGGCCAAGGCGAGGAAGATGTAGAAGCAGTAGGCTCGCAGATTGCCGCTCTCCAGGGCTTGGATGTGTCGACCCACCCGGCTGACCCCTTGCAGGGCAAGACGCGTCGTCGCGGTGTCCCACAGCGGCTCGACCCGGGCGGCGAAAGCGGTGATATCGGCGACGGCGGCCTCGCCTGCGCGCTCGGGTTCCTTACGGCCATGAAGCCGATAGACGCCCCGAAACATGACCCGCAGCGGCTCCGCCAGGCCGCCGGAAGAAACGGTCATTCTGGGTGTGTGCTGGTAACCGCATGCCCAGGCCTCCGCGGCGATGCGGGGCGCCGGCCGGCGGCCGCGGTATGCCGCTGCGATCAACAGCGGCAACGTCAGCAGGCTGAGCATCAGCACGGCGATCAGCGGCGGCGAAACCATCGCTTGATGCGGATCACCCGGGAACACCAATAGGCCGCTGGCGACTTGCACGCTCGCGCTCCGCGAAAGCGCGGCAACGACATCGCTCAGCACCGGGGCGACCAGCGGGGCACCGAGGCCCAATATCAGGCACAAAGCGGCGAGGAGGCCCATGCCGACAAGCATCGAGGCCGGGGTCTCCCGCGCCCGCTCAGCCCGCTCGCTTCGCGGGGCTCCCCCAAATATCATGCCCCAAGCCCCGAAAAAGCAGGCGAGGGCGAGCGCACCGGTTATTGCCAGCATTACGGCGGCGATCGGCCCGAGCAAACGGGCCGAGAAATCGATGCCATGGCCCGCGATGAAGAACGTCTGGTAGGTGAACCATTCGCCGACGAAGCCATTGAGCGGCGGGATCGCCGAAATGCTGAGCGCGCCCATCAGGAAGCACAGCGCCGTCCACGGCATGCGCCGCCCGAGCCCGCCCATCTGCGCCATGTCTCTGGTCGACAGACTGTCGAGCAGTGCCCCGGCGCCGAGAAACAGCAGGCCCTTGAAGGTCGCGTGATTGAGCAAATGGTAGAGGGCAGCGAGCAAGCCGACGGTCGCGAGCACGGGTTGATGGATGGCGATCCCGGCCATTCCCACCCCGG
>JAFAHQ010000317.1 GCA_019237135.1 Alphaproteobacteria bacterium | reverse complement strand
TCTTTCCCTACACGACGCTCTTCCGATCTTACAATTACGCCCTTTACCGCGACTCGGATGGCCGCGAGGTTAGATCCTCACAAAATCCGTGGCTGACTTCCGTCTGCGATGGACTCAAATCGGCGCTGACCCCCGGCCAGATTGCCTACCTCGCCAAGGTGCCCGTGGAACTCGTCAAGGGCAGAGTCCTTGCTCCACCGGTGGACCCGATGGCCACACCCCCGCCGGCGGCGCAACCTAAGGCGCAGCCCAAAGCCGCTCCGGCAACACCCCAGCCCAACCAGGCGACAGCAGCGCAAATTGACGCGCTACAGGCCGCGCTGGTGCTCCAATATTACGTTGATCACGAAGTCCCTGGGGGCAAACCTGATGAGACGACTTTGGCGGCGCTCGCGAAACTCCAAAAAGCAGCAGGTATTACGGACGAGGCCGGGACGATCGGATCGAAGACCTTGGGTGCTATTCAGAAGCTGAGGGGGACGAAGGCACCCTAAGTTCCTAAAAAGTCGGGCCCGAAAATTCGCTTCCCGGGGTTGAGCCGGCGATCCCTCCCGGCCATCATCCCCGCCAGCCCTTTGGCAGGCTGCGGAAAAATGGCCCTGACGGTAAAAACCGTCATCCCGGCCGAAGCGAAGCGGAGAGCCGGAATCCAGAAGGCTTCGAAATGCCTGGATTCCCGCTGTCGCGCGCTGTCGCGGGAATGACGGTGAACGTGTCAGCGTGCCATTCCCCACCTGTCGGCGCGTTTTTCCGCAACCTGTTAGGTAACGCAACCGGACCTGCGGGTTAGCCCCAGCCGAGCTCCTTCATGGCCCATCCGGCGTTCCAGATTTTCGTCATGTGCCGGATCTTGTCCCCGTCAAAATCCATGACATAGACGTAATCCGTCGTCGTGCTCTTGCCGGTCGGCGGACAGGGGCCGCCTTGGCCGGTATGGGTCGCCGAGAAGACGCCATAGGCGCACACACTGTTTCTGTCGTCGTCGGTGGCAAACGACCTGACGGCATAGCGCCCGTCCGGCATGAACGACAGCAGCCCCTTCATCCAATCGGCGTATCCTTGGAGGGTTCGAACTTCGGCCAGCGGCTCGGCTTGCGCCGAGAAGCTGGCATTGGGTGTGCAATAGGCCCGGCACCCCTCCCAGCCCTTCCCGGTCTCGCAGGCCTCAAAGAATTGCTTGGCAACTGCCGTGATGTTCGACATGTCTCCCTCCGAGTCACAATCTCCCGCCACCCTCTTACCAAGATTTGGGTGTACGCTGATAGCCGGATCGGATGGCAAGGCGCCGCCGCGTCGGATCGCGGCGAACAGGGACGAGATCATCGGAGGAACCGGCTCAAAGGTCTCCCTGCTCGCTCCCTCAGAGCCCCATTTCGGCTCCCTGATGGCCTCCCTGAGCGTCGCCGGAGGATGTTCTAACAACCTGTTGATTTGCCTAAGGATATTACCGTTGCGGTCGTTCATTTTTCGAATTTTTTCGCGGATTCTCCCTGAGCTGAAGGAGCAGCACCTCGTTTGGCTCGCGCTCTGCCTGGTGTTTGCCGCACCTGCGGCCGCCATCGCGGACGACGCGGCACCGGGGATCGTCTATGCCCGGGGTGCCAAGTTCGACAAATCCTTCAACGAGGCCGCGTACACCGGCGCCGAGCGGTTCAAGGCGGAAACCGGCATCGCTTATCGCGAGGTCGAGATCACCAACGACAGTCAGCGGGTCCAGGCATTGTCGACCCTGATCCGGCGCGGGGCACCGGTCGTCATCGCCGTCGGCTTTGATCAGCGCGCCGCGGTCGAGACCGTCGCCGACCGGTTCCCGGGGGCCCGGCTCGTCATCATCGACACCGTCGTAGACAAGCCGAATGTGCAATCGGTCGTATACCGCGAGCAGGAAGGCGCCTTCCTGGTCGGCGTCCTGGGCGCGATGGCCTCGAAGAGCGGGACGATCGGCTATCTCGGCGGTATGGACATCCCGATCATCCGCCGGATCGGCCGGGGCTATGCGGAGGGCGCGCGCTGGGCGGTCCCGGGGATCGCGATCGTCGATAACGTCACCGGCACCACCCCGGCCGCCTTTGTCGACCCGGCGCGCGGGGCCGAGCTCGCCCGCAGCCAGTTCGACCGCGGCGTCGATGTGATCTTCGCCGCCGCCGGCATCACCGGGTTTGGCGCATTGCAGTCGGCCAAGGACGCGGGCAAGCTCGCGATCGGCATGGATTCGAACCAGAACCCCCTGTTCCCGGGGACGGTGCTGACCTCGCTCTTGAAGCGCGTCGACATCGCGGTCTACGACGCCTTCACAGCGGCGCGCGCCGGCACCTGGCGGCCCGGGGTCAGGAGCCTCGGTCTCGCCGAGCGCGGCGTCGACTATGCGATGGACGACAACAACAGGGCGCTGGTGACGCCGGCGATGCGGGAGAAGGCGGAGGCGGCCCGCGCCGAGATCATCGCCGGCCGGATCCGCCCGGCCGAACCGTGACGGAACAGGAGGCGGCGCCTGCTGTCGAGTGCCGCGGCATCCACAAACGCTTCGACACGATCTGCGCGAATGACGGGGTCGACCTCACGGTTGCGCGCGGCACCGTGCACGGGATCGTCGGTGAAAACGGCGCCGGCAAATCCACGTTGATGGGGCTGCTTTACGGGCATTTCATACCCGACGATGGCGAGATCAGGATCCATGGCCAGCCCGTTCGCTTCCGCTCCCCGAAGGACGCGATCGCCGCCGGCGTCGGCATGGTCCATCAGCATTTCGTTCTGGTCGAGACCTTCACCGTCCTCGAAAACCTGCTGCTCGGCTCCGAAGAGGGCCCGCTGTTGCGCCGCGCCGCGCGAAGGGTGCGCGAAGACCTCGCGCGTTTCACCGCCGACATCGACTTGGCACTCGACCCCGATGCGGTCGCCGGGACGCTCCCTGTGGGGCTGCGCCAGCGCCTCGAGATCCTGAAGGCGTTACGCAGCGGCGCCGATATCCTGATCCTCGACGAGCCGACCGCAGTATTGACCCCGCAGGAGAGCGAGCGGCTCTTCGCGGTGTTGCACCGGCTCGCCGGCGAGGGACGGACGGTGCTGCTGGTGACCCACAAGCTGAAGGAGATCCTCGCGGCGACCGACCGCGTCAGCGTCATGCGTGCCGGCCGAGTCGTCGCAACGCTCGACACCGCAACGGCCGATGCGGAAGGCCTCGCCGAGCTGATGATCGGTCGGCATCTGCCGCCCCAGGAGGGCTACCACGCGGCAGCACCCGGCTCCCCGGTGCTGGAGGTCGAGGAGCTGACGGCTCCAGGGCTGCATGGCGTCAGCTTTTCGGTTGGAACGGGCGAGATCGTCGGGATCGCCGGCGTCGCTGGAAACGGTCAATCCGAGCTCTTGGCAGCGATTGCCGGCGTGATCCCAATAGGCGGCTCCCTGCGCATCGCCGGATGCGAGGCGGCGCCTCTCGGTATTGACGGCAGACGCACGCTCGGGCTCGCCCATATCCCCGAGGATCGCCTCGGCATGGCGCTGCTTGCCGAGTTCGCCGCCGAAGAAAACGTGATCCTCGGCGACCAGCGAAAGCCGCCTTTTGCACGCGGCTGGCTTGCCGCACCGGGGGCGATTACCGGCGAGGCGCGACGGCTTATGGAAGAGTTCGATGTGCGACCGGCCGCGCCCAAGATGGCGACCGGCATCCTGTCGGGCGGAAACCAGCAGAAGCTCGTCTGCGCGCGCGAGATGGGGCGCCGCCCGCTTTGCCTGATCGTCGGTCAGCCGACGCGGGGCGTCGATATCGCGGCGAGCGACTTCATTCATCGCCGCCTCCTGGCGCTGAAGGAGGCGGGTACCGCGATCCTGCTGGTTTCGGCCGATCTCGATGAGATCCGCGCGATCGCCGACCGTATCCTCGTCATGGAAGGCGGGCGGATTGCCGGGGCGCTCGGCCCCGCGGCGAGCGAACGCGAGCTCGGCCTCTTGATGGGCGGCGGTCTCCCGCGCTAAGCGAGCAATTTTTTCAGCCGCTCGGCGATCTCTTCGGGCGAGCTCTCGTGCGTAAAGCTGGCGGTGAAGCGCCCCTCGGGATCCATCACATAGATGACCGAGCTGTGGTCCATCGAATAGTCGCCGCCCGGCTCAGGATGTTTCGCGTAATAGACACGGTAGCCCTTCGCTGCCTGTGCGATCTCTTCCGGTGTGCCGGTCAGTGCCAAGATCGGGGCGTCGAAGCTCGTGACATAGGATTTGAGCACGTCCGGCGTATCGCGCTCGGGATCTACGGTGATGAACACGGGCCGGACTTCGCCGCGCTTCGGCCCGAGCTCGTCGAGCGCGATCGAGATGTCGTTGAGCGCGGTCGGGCAGGCGTCGGGGCAATGCGTGTAGCCGAAATAGACGAGCGACCACTTGCCCTTGAGATCGGCATCGGTGACCGTCTTGCCGTCCTGATCGACGAGGCGAAAGGGGCCGCCGATCGCGCTGGCGAGCAGGGTTCCGGCCGCACCCCGCGGTGTGTCGCGATGCGACAGGCCGAAAAACACGCCAGCGACGAGGATTATCAGGCCACCGAGGAAGACTATGGCCAGGAGGGAGCGACGCAATCGGGCTCTCCGTCAGCGCTGCAGCGCCGGGCCCGTCGCACCCGGCTTGCCGACTGCAACGGTTACCTCTCGGGATCCAGCTTTTTCGAAGGTCAAGGTCAGCGGAAAGGACTGACCCTCGCGCAGCGGCCCACTAAGCCCGATCAGCATGATGTGCTCGCCGCCGGGCTTCAGCGTGACGGGCTGACCCGCCGGAATGTCGAGGCCGGCGAGCGGCCGCATCTTCATGACCATGCCGGCCATCTCCATCGTGTGGAGCTCCGCCTTTTTTGCCACCGGCGAGGAGACTGAAAGGAGGCGGTCGGGAGTGGGCGCGCGGATAGTCAGATAGGCGACGCCATTCTCGGCCTTGGCAGGGGTCGCACGGGCCCAGGCGTCGCTGACCTCCAGCTGACCCGTCTGCGCCAGCGCAGCACTGGCGATTATGAGACTGGCGGCAACCGCGAGAAACTTACCCCCGACCATGGCTGTCAGCCGTGCCGGTGGATCGGGTCGATCCAACGGACTTCCTCCGGGCGTTCCACCGGCTCGATGTCGAGGTTGACCACGACGGCCTCGTTGTCGCTGCGCACAAGCACGCATTCGAGCGTCTCATCGGAGGACGCGTTGATCTCCTGGTGCGGCACATAGGGCGGCACAAAGATAAAATCTCCCGGACCGGCTTCGGCAACATATTCGAGGTGGTCGCCCCAGCGCATTCGCGCCCGCCCCTTCAGCACATAGATCACGCTTTCGAGATGGCCGTGGTGATGCGCTCCGGTCTTGGCGTTGGCGTGGATCTTGACCGTGCCCGCCCAGATCTTCTGGGCGCCGACCCTGGCCAGGTTGATCGCGGCCGCGCGATCCATGCCCGGGGTCTGGGCGGTGTTCGGGTCGAGCTGATCGCCCGGGATGACCTTGACGCCGTGGGTCTTCCAATCGACGCGCTCGTGCCTACCGCTGTCGCTCATTTCGATCACCTGCCCGATCCGGCCTCGTCTTGATATGGTTGCCGGATAGCGAAAAGGGAGTTCCGATGAAGCTCGCCGTCCCCGACCTGATCTCGAACTCCTATTTCCCAGCCGCCGCCGCGGTCGAACTCGGCTTCTTCAAGGAGGAAGGTCTCGATGTCTCGCTGGAGCTGGTCTTCCCAGTCGACCGCGCCTATCGCGAGATGCGCGACGGCCATATCGATTTTGTGGGCGGCTCGGCGCATTCGGCGCTGGCTGCCTTTCCCGAATGGGAGGGGGTCAAGCTGCTCTGCGCGCAGGCCCAGGGCATGTACTGGTTTCTCGTCATGCGCGCCGATCTCCGCGCTCGGCGCGGCGATGTAGAAGTGGTCAAGGGGCGCAGCATCGGTGCCGCGCACTGGGTCGAGATGGGGCTGCGCCGGTTGCTGATAGAGGCGGGGATCGACCTCGAGCGCGATCAAGTGAAGATCGCCCCGGTGCCGGGCGCGTCCGGGTCCGAGGGCGGGATCGTCAATTTTGGCTTGACCGCAGCAAAGGCGCTCGAAGACGGGCTGATCGATGGGTTCTGGGCGAACGGCATGGGGACCGAGGTCGCGATGCGGCGCGGCGTCGGCACGGTCGTCCTCGACGTGCGCCGCGGCGACGGGCCCAAGCCCTGCTTCAACTACACGATGTCGGCGCTGGCGACCACCGACCGCCTGATCGCGCAGTCGCCGCCCGATGCCGCCGCCGCGGCAGTGCGCGCACTGGTCAAGACCCAGGCCGCGCTCAAGGCCGATGTGACCCGCGCGACCGAGGTCGGCCGCAGGCTCTTCCCCCCCGCTGAGGCCGAGCTGATCGCCGAATTGATACGCCGCGATTTGCCCTATTACGACCCATCGGTCTCACCGAAATTTGTCGCCGGCATGAACCAGTTCGCCCGCGACATCGGCATTTTGCGGGGCCAAGTGCCCTACGACAAGGTCGTAGCCACTCAGTTCGCCGGGCTGTGGAACGGCTGATTCGCAGCCGATCCTGTCCTCGCGTCGCTGATCGCCTGCCACACCTTGGACGGCGTCGCCGGCATCGTGATGTCGCGAACGCCGAGCGGGGCGAGCGCGTCGAGAATGGCGCTGACAACAACTGCGAGGGCCGGGGTGCAGCCGCCTTCGCCGCCGGCCTTGATGCCGAACGGGTTGGTCGGCGAAAGAACCTCGACGATCTGGGTGGCAAAGGATGGCAGGTTGTCCGAGCGCGGCATCCCGTAATCCATGAACGACCCGCACAAGGGTTGCCCCGATGCCGGGTCGAGCGCGCATTCCTCCCACATCGCCTGGCCGATCCCCTGGGCGGCGCCGCCATGGGTCTGCCCGTGCACGATCATCGGGTTGATGCAGCGCCCGACATCGTCGACGACGGTGTAGCGAGTGATCTCGACCCAGCCGGTCTCGGGGTCGACCTCGACCTCGCAGACGGCACAGCCGTTGGGAAAGACCGGATCGTGCATCTCGTTGTCCGTGACCACGGCGACCTCGCCCTCCAGGCCCAGGCGGGCGGCCTCCTGCGCCAATTCGAGAAAGTCGAAGCTGCGATTGCTGCGCGGTGCAGCGAAACGGCCATCGGCGAACGCGACCTCGTTAGCCGTCGCATCCAGAATTTGGGCGGCGACGGCTTTCCCTTTGCCGATCAGCTCCGGTGCCGCCATCGCGAACAAGGTCGCGGCGTGCCGCATCGACCGCCCGGAATGCGAGCCGCCGCCGAGGCTGACGACATCGGTGTCGCCGGTGATCAGGTCGATATTTTCGACCGGCACGGAGAGCAAGGCCGAGACGACTTGCGCAAAGCTCGTCTCGTGACCCTGGCCGTTGGGCGCGGTGCCGATGACGACCTCGACTCGGCCTGCCGGCGTGACGGTGATCTCGGTGCGCTCGCGGGGCGCCCCAATCGAAGATTCGACATAGTTCGCGAGACCCAATCCGAGCAGCCTGCCGCGCGCCTCGACCTCGCGCCGGCGCTCTGCGAAGCCGTCCCAATCGGCGTTGCGCATCGCCAGATCCATATTGGTTTCGTAGGTGCCGCTGTCGTAGCGAGCCCCAACCGCATTGGGGTACGGCATCTGGCGCGGCCCGATCAGGTTCTTGCGGCGCAGTACGACACGGTCGAAGCCGAGATCTCGCGCCGCCTTGTCGATCAGCCGCTCGATCGCATAGGTCACCTCGGGGCGGCCTGAGCTGCGATAGGCGTTGGTCGGCATCGTGTTGGTGAACACCGCGCGAGAGCGCAGTCTCGCCGTTGGAATGTCGTAATTCCCGGTGACCAATGCCGAGCCCTTGCCGAGCGGCGACAACGACACGCAACGTCCGCCGACATTGCTGACGTTGTCGGCGCGCAATGCCAGAAAGCGGCCGTCGGAACGTAATGCCAGGGCCACCTTAGTGATCAAATCGCGGCCCTGAAAGTCGCTGAGAAACGCCTCCGAGCGCGTCGCCGTGTACTTGACCGGGCGGCCGAGCTTGCGCGCCGCCCAAAGCACCAGGCCAAACTCGACAAAGACCCGGTTGCGCACCCCGAAATTGCCGCCGACATCGTAAGACAAAACCCGCACCCGTTCGGGCGGGACGCCGAGCACTGCGGCGAGCTCGATCTTCTGGCGGACAGGACCGCCGCTCCCGGCATAGAGCGTGTAGCGGCCACTCACCGGGTCGTAATGGCCGAGCGCGGCACGCGGTTCGAGCGGCACCCCGGTCACCCGGCCGATATGGAGGTTCATTTCGACGACGTGGTCAGCGCCCGCAAAAGCTTGGTCGGTGGCCGTTATGTCGCCGAACGCCGTATCGACGAGGACGTTGTCCCGCACCTCGTCCCAGACCGCCGGGGTGCCGGGTGAGAGAGCACTCTCCGAACTCGCGACCCCCGGCATCTCCTGATATTCGATCTCCACCGCCTCGCCCGCATCGAGCGCTTGAGGCACGGTTTCGGCGACCACCATCACGACCGCTTCGCCGACATGACGCGCCTTCTCCACCGGTAACAGCGTCTGCGGGCCGATGAAAATCGTGCCACCGCCGGGCCCGGTCAGCTTCAAGTCGTAGCGGGTCGACGGCACCGGGCTGTGCGGGATCGGCGAAAGTCCATCGGCGAGACAGTCCCTGCCGCTGAATACGCCGAGTACACCCGACGCGCACCGCGCCCGCTCCATGTGGATTTCGAGGATCCGGGCATGAGGATAGGGCGAGCGAACCATGACCCCGTAGGCTTGGCCCGCCATGTTGAAGTCGTCGGTGAAACGGCCGTTGCCGGTCAGCAGTCGCTGATCCTCCTTGCGGCGGACCGGCCGGCCAATCGCGCCAAGGTCCATCGCCGTGATGTCGATCGCCTCGTTCATCCTCGATACCTATTGGACGCCGTTGAGCGCAAAATCGAAGATGTCGAAATTGCGCAGCGAACAAGTCTCGGCGCGATGCCGGTAATCGGGTGTTAGCGGTCGTGACAGGATGAACGGCACCCGTTGCTCGCCGAGCCCGCCATGGGAGCGCAGGCGATGGCCCGCGAGCCCCGAAAGATCGTGTTCGGCGCGCGCGGCGCCGATCGCAGTGTTGGCGTCGCCGAGCACGACGAAGTCGGCCTCGCGGTCGGCCGGCATTTCAAAACGCCTTGCTGCCTCGGGACCGTCGAGCACCAGGGCCACCCCGGGCAGCACCGCGCTGGCCGCCATTAGCGACCGGAGATCCGCGCCCTTGCGGGCGTAGACGCGAACAAAGGATCCGAGCGCTCCGTGGTGGCGCACGAACGGGTCGGTGATCGGACAAATCACCCGCACGGTGCCGTCGCCGAAACGCTCGTTGAGGGCATCTTCGAGAAAGATCACATTGGGTGCGCCATCGGGCCGCGCCTTGTCGTTCATCCCGTGGTCGGCTACGAGCCCGACGACGGCTGCGAGCTCGACAAGGCGAGCCACCCGATCATCGATCGCCCGATGAAAGGAATCGGCGGCGGGATCGCCCGGCGCATGCGCATGCTGGACATAGTCCGACAGCGACAAATAGAGCAGCTCGGCTTCCCGGCGCTCGAGCAGCGCGATTCCGGCGTCGAGCACGAACAATGACAGGTCCGCCGAATACATGTCGGGCTTTGTTCGCCCGACCATCGCCTCGGCCTCAGGCGGAGCGCATTCGGACGAAAAGCAGATGCCCGCGAGATTTCGTCCGAGGAGCTTGCGCAACTTGTCCTTCGCGGTGATTGCCGCGGTTTTGACCCCGGCATCGGCCATCAGCGCGAGGATAGTTTCGCTGCGCATCAGCCGGTCGTCGGTCATCATGACTTCGCGGCCGGTTTCACGGGCGAGGTAGTAATTGCCGGCGATGCCGTGCACCGAAGGGGGTGCGCCCGTTACGATGGAGACGTTGTTCGGGTTGGTGAAGGTCGGCACCGCGGCGTCGGCCGCTCCGAGATAGCCGGTGCGGCGGAACGAGCCGATCGTCGGGAAGACGCCATCGGGGATGCCGCGCTCAAGGTATTCGGGATCGCACCCATCGACGCAGATCACCACGGTCGGATGCTGAGGCTTGCGGTAGGAACGGCCGTTCAGCTGGATCAAGTCAGACATCGCTTTTTCTCCGCCGATAATTATCGCCCGGAACGCGCTGGAGCGCACGCGCGAGAAGCTGATATCGTGCGCGCGAGACACCCGGCATCTACGAGAGGAGATCGGCAAATGGCTTCGAACGGGAAGGTCGCACTCGTCACCGGTGGGGGCAGCGGGATCGGCAAGGCCTCGGCATTGGCGCTCGCCGAGGAAGGGTTCGCGGTCGTCGTCGCCGGTCGCCGGCCGGAGCCTTTGCAGGCGGTGGTCAACGAAATCGAGAGCAAGCAGGGTCACGCGCTCGGCGTGCCGACCGATGTCGGCAATCCCGAAGCGGTCCGCAATCTCTTTGCCAAGACCAAGCAAACCTACGGCCGGCTCGACGTGCTGTTCAACAATGCCGGCTTTGGCGCGGCAGGGCCGATCGAAGAGCTCCCCTACGAGCGCTGGAAGGGGGTTATCGACTCGATTTTGAACGGCTCGTTCCTGTGCACCCAGGAGGCGTTCAAGATCATGAAGGACCAGAAGCCGATGGGCGGGCGGATCATCAACAACGGCTCGATCTCGGCGCACGTGCCGCGGCCCGACTCGGCTGCCTACACCTCAGCCAAACACGCGATCACCGGCTTGACCAAATCGACCTCGCTCGACGGCCGTAAATACGACATCGCTTGCGGCCAGATCGACGTCGGCAACGCGTTGACCGAGATGACCCAGCGCATGACCCGGGGCGTGCCGCAGGCCAACGGCGCGGTTATCGTGGAGCCGACGATGGACGTGCAGAACGTCGCCCGAGCCGTTGTCTTCATGGCGACCGTGACGCCGGAAGCCAATGTCCAGTTCCTGACCGTGATGGCCACCAAGATGCCGTTTGTCGGCCGCGGTTAGCGGCTGAACCTACGCTACCGTCACTCCTCCTCTTCCTCAATTGCGCTTTCATGCCAATGGCGCAGCAGCAGTCGCGATAGCCCATCGAGGGCGAGATAGATGACGATGCCGGTCACCGAGAGCAGGAACAGAGCGGCAAAGAGGCGGGGGATGGCGAGGCGGTAGCCCGCTTCGAGGATGCGGAAGGCGAGCCCGGTCTCCGCACCGCCGGTGCCGGCGACGAATTCGGCGACGACTGCGCCGATCAGCGCGAGCCCGCCGCTGATCCGCAGGCCGGCGAGGAAATAGGGAAGTGCCGTTGGCAGTTTGAGGTAGCGCAGAACCTGGACCTGCGAGGCGCCGTAGAGCCGGAAGAGTGCCAGAAGATTGCGGTCGGCGCTGTTCAGTCCGACCGTCGTGTTGGCAACGACCGGGAAGAAGGCGACGATCCAGGCGCAGACCAGAAGCGCCAAGAACGGTTCGTGCACCCAGATGATGATCAGCGGTGCGATCGCCACGATCGGCGTCACCTGCAGGATCACGGCATATGGGAAGAGGCTGAGCTCCAGGATGCGCGAGAGCGAGAACAGCAGCGCGATCGCGCCGCCGAAAACTGCGGCCGCAGCGAGGGCGGCGAGCGTCACGCGCAAGGTCACCACCAGCGAAGCCAAGAGGCTTGGCCCATCCGTCCACAAGCTTCCGGCGATCGCCAGCGGTCCGGGCAGGATGTAGGACGGTATATTTTCGGCCTGGACGACCACCTCCCACACCGCGAGGAGGCACGCCCCGACGGCCAGCGGAGCAGCGATGCGCCACGGTCGCGCAAAACGGCGCGAGGTCACTCCTTAGCACCCGCCATCGCCCGCGCCAGTTCGTTTGATACAGTCGCGCAAACCGCCGCATAGTTGGCCGATGTGCGCAGATCGCGTTCGCGCGGCTGCGGCAGCCCGACGGGCAGGTCGGCGGCAATGCGGCCCGGCCGACGCGTCATGACCGCGATGCGGGTCGAGAGATAGACGGATTCGAAGACGCTGTGCGTGACGAACACGACGGTTGTCCCCCGGCTTTCCCAGAGCCGCAGCAGATCCTCGTTGAGCGCCGTCCGAGTAATTTCGTCGAGTGCTGCGAAAGGTTCGTCGAGCAGCAGGAGATCGGGATCGGTGACCAAGGCGCGGGCAATCGACACCCGCATCCGCATGCCACCCGAGAGCTGATGCGGATAGGCGCGCTCGAACCCGGCGAGCCCAACCGCGCGGATTTCGGCGCCGACGCGTCCGCGCTCGTCAGGCCCGACCCGTCGGGCGAGACGAAAGGGCAAGAGCACGTTGTCGACAACGGTGCTCCACGGCATCAGGGTGGGATCTTGGAAGACAAAACCCACCCGTCCCCGTGGCATCCGGTCGCCGCCGGCGGAAGCGAGCGAGAGGCGCCGCTCGCCTTCGCTCGGCTCGCTGAGACCGGCGATGATGCGCAGCAGAGTCGTCTTGCC
>JAFAHQ010000297.1 GCA_019237135.1 Alphaproteobacteria bacterium | reverse complement strand
GTGCTCTCCCTCGGCATCGGTCTGACCGTGCTCGTCGCCATTGCATTGGTCGAGGGCAATCTCGCCCGCGAGGTCGAAAACCGTCTGCCCGCCGAAGCCCCTGCCTTCTTCTTCATCGATATCCAGCCGGACCAACTCGCCGGCTTCGCAGCGATCGTGCAGGCTAACCCGGGCGCGCGCTTCGACCAGGTGCCGATGATGCGCGGCCGCATCACACGACTGAACGGGGTCCCGGTAGAGGCGGCAACAGTCGCAGCCGAGGCGCAATGGGCGCTCAGAAGCGAGCGTGGCCTGACCTATTCAGCGGCTTTGCCAACGGGCTCGCAGCTCGCCGCCGGCGCCTGGTGGCCGCCCGACTATCGCGGCCCACCGCTCGTCTCCTTCGATGCCGCTCTCGCGCAAGGTATGGGGCTCAAGATCGGCGACACGTTGAGCGTAAATCTGCTCGGTCGCGAGATCACTGCGGTCATCGCCAATCTGCGCACGATCGATTGGGAGCGGCTCGGCATCAACTTCACCTTGGTTTTTGCCCCCGGGACGCTCGAAGGCGCGCCGCAGACCCACCTCGCCGCGGTCTATCTGCCGCAGGCCGAAGAAGAGCAATTGGTCCGCGCCGTGACCGAGAGCTTCCCCAACGTTTCGGCGATCCACGTCCGTGAGGCGCTCGCGGCGGTCGATCGTCTGATCGGCACGATCGCCGATGCGGTTCGCCTGACCGCATTGGTCGCTCTTCTTGCCGGCATGTTGGTGCTCGGCGGGGCGATTGCCGCCGGTCATCACCGGCGCGTCTACGACGCGGTGGTGCTGAAGGTGCTGGGCGCGACACGCGGTGCCCTCACTCGCGCCTTCCTGATCGAACACGGCCTTCTCGGCGTGCTGAGCGCCCTCGTCGCGTGCGCGCTCGGTACCCTCGCCGCCTATTTCCTGGTCACCCGGTTGATGAAGATCGAGTGGGTGTTTCTGCCGGCACCGCTGCTGTGGACGGTCGGGCTCGCCGTCCTGCTGACGCTGGTATTCGGTTTTGCCGGGACTTGGCGCGCACTCGGCGCCACAGCCGCCCCCTACCTGCGCAACGAGTGACCGCTGGCTGCCAAATACAGCGAAAATAGCGTTTTCCGGCCTCAAACCGCCGGGGCCAACCTTAAAATAAAACGCCCATTCAATGGGTTAGAACGCAAATTCGCTACCCGGCGGATCAATTGAATTTTTCTTGCCTATCAGCGAATTTCGGCCCGCTAACAAGCGAATAACAACCGAAAATCTCGCGCGCGGAAAATACGGCACGGTGGAGGTTACGGGTCGGTTCGGGCCTTATTGAAAAGATCTCGTTTTGTGCCAATATCGCGGCGGACGAGGAATCGGCCTCGCTCTCGCTTCTCTCCTAGGAGGGGGTTTATGGCTCTAGGTTCGCAGCCCCGCTGGACGGTGCGGCCGGCGGACGCCCAGGTCGGCATCGATGTCGGCCTTCGGGAATACATGCTACGCGTCTACAACTACATGGCGTCGGGGCTCGCGCTAACCGGCATCGTGGCTTATGTCGCGGCGTTCTCGGGTTTCTATGCGTCGATCGCGCGCACACCGCTGATCTGGCTGGTAATTCTAGCGCCGCTCGGGCTCGTCATGCTGATGAGCTTCGGCATTCAGCGCATGCAGGCCAGCACGGCACAGATGGTATTCTGGCTTTACGCCGGGCTGATGGGGCTGTCGCTCGCGATGGTGTTCCTGGTCTTCACCGGGACCAGCGTCGCGCGGGTTTTCTTCATCACCGCCGGCACCTTTGGCGCCATGAGCCTCTACGGCTACACGACGCAGCGTGACCTGTCGCAATTCGGCTCGTTCCTGTTCATGGGGCTGATCGGCCTCGTGATCGCCGGGCTGGTCAACATCTTTATCGGCTCGACGGCGCTGCAATTCGCGATCTCGGTGATCGGCGTCATCGTCTTCACCGGTCTGACGGCGTGGGACACGCAGCAGATCAAGGAGATGTATTACGAGGGCGACGATTACGAAATGGGCAGCAAGAAGGCGATCATGGGGGCGTTGCGCCTCTATCTCGACTTCATCAACCTGTTCATGATGCTGATGCAGCTGCTCGGTACCCGTCGCGACTGAGCACCTCACCGGAACCACGTTCGATCGGCCGGACCTCGAGGTCCGGCCGATTTTTTTGCCGGAGGGGGGGAGACAAATGATGAATCGAGCGAAGAGAATTCGACTTGCACCGGTGTCGATCGCGGTGCTGATGATCACGGTCGGGGTCGCCTCGGCGGGCACGCTCGACCGCATCGGGCAGGAGAAGGCGATCCGCATTGCGTATCGGGAAGATGCCCCGCCCTTCTCCTATAAGGACAAGCTCGGCGAACCCGCCGGCTTCATGGTCGACCTCTGCCGCGCGGTCGCCAAGAAACTGGCCGAACAGCTCAATTTGCCGTCGCTGAACGCGACCTATGTCCCCGTGACCGCCGCGAACCGCTTCGACGCGATCACCCAGCAGAAGGCCGACCTCCTCTGCGAGCCGACGAGCGCCACCTTGTCGCGACGCGAGCAGGTCGACTTCTCGATCCCGACCTTCCTCGACGGCGCCGGTCTGATGGTCCGCGCTGGCGGTCCCAAGAACCTGCGCGATCTGGCGGGCAAGAAGGTCGGTGTGTTGGGCGGCACGACGACCGAGGAAGGACTGCGCAACACATTGAAGGAGGCCGGCATCAACAGCGACGTCGTCGCTGCCAAGACCCATAGTGAGGGCCTGGCGATGCTGGACGATGGCGAGATCTCAGCCTATTTCGGCGATCGGTCGATCCTGTTGTTTCTGATCAAGGACAGCAAGGCGCCAGGGAAGCTGCGGCTCGCCGACGATTATCTAAGTGTCGAGCCCTATGCGCTGGCCCTGCCGCACGGCGACAGCGACTTTCGCCTCGCCGTGGACCGCGCCCTCAGCCACATTTATCGCTCGGGCGAGATTGCCGCGATCTTCCAAAGTACCTTCGGCGGCAAGGCCGAGCCGAGCCAGATCTTGCGGACGCTTTATTTGATCTCGAGCCTGCCGGACTAGCGGCGTGGCTTGTTTTCGTTGGTGCCATGGCCGGTGTCGGTGACGAGCCGCCCCCAGGGCTCACAATCCGCAGCGGAGCGCGAGCGAGATGGCTTCATCTCGGTCCCAGGCGAGGCTTTGCCTGCACCGTTACGGCGACGGTTCGGGCGTCGAGATCCGAGATCAGCTCGCGAATCTTGGCATTTTGCTGAACCAGGCTCTCGCCAGCGCTGACGAGCAAGTCGACGTCCTCGTCAGGGATCGTCAGCCCGGTCGGGATCGCCTGCAGACGCTGGCGTAGCTCCGGATCGGGGATGCTGGCCAATGAAATATGCACCAAGGCGCCGCGCACCTCGGCACAATTGTGGCCATCGATGACCCGCGCCTGGGCACAGCGAACCTTGCGCAGGCTCGCGACCAGTTGACCCAACTCGCTGTCGGTCAAGATCAAGGTTTCGAAATTGTAGGCATCGATCTGGGTGCCGGAAACCGCGCCAAAGATCTGGCTGAGTCCGGTCACGACGCGCTGTTTTGATAACGATGGGTCGGGTGCCGACTGGCCGTCGACGCTGAGCACCAGCACGCGGCGGGCTTTCAGCGCGACCCGGCGAAAGTTGTCGCTGTTTTCGTCGAGCGCGATGGCGCCGTTGACGACACCGCGTAAGGCGAGATTGTCGGAGATGCCACCATCCAGCAGATGAACATATTTTGTCCGCTCCGGGTCGAGGTAGCGGTTTGCGGTCCTAGACAATAGGGCGCGTCGGGACAGCGTGTCCGGCTTCTCGGCCCATTCCGCGGGTGGAGCGGTTGGCGGCCGCACGCCATGGCAGTCGGGT
>JAFAHQ010000247.1 GCA_019237135.1 Alphaproteobacteria bacterium | reverse complement strand
ACTCGACCGGCGACCATCAGCCCGGTGATAACCGGTCCAAGCTCCCGCGTTACCGACAGCACGACGACCGTCGCAACCGCCCCCTCCGCGGCGAATCGACTGAAACCCGTGTAGGACTGGAGCGCCAGCACCATCCCGGTGAAGATCGCCGTCAGCCCGACGACCGGTAGTGAGAAGTATCCGATATTGACCATTTCGCGCAGGATCACTCGAGGGTAGATCGGCGGCGAGAAGGCTGTTGCCAGGGTCAGACCGGCGAACGCCACGAGGCGCCCGGTCGCGGCAAGAAAGCCCAGGAATACTGCACCGATCGTGGCGAGAAACGTCAGCATTGGTTAGGCATGCCGCGATATATCCTCTGACAACGCCGGCCAAGGGCGGTCAGGATCTCATAGCCGATCGTCCCGGCGTCGGCAGCTGCCGCGTCGACGCCGTAGTCGTCGTCCAATAGCTCGATAAAGCCGCCCGGCCGCGCAAGTGAAGGGTCGCCAGCAGAGACGTCGAAAACCGCAAGATCCATCGACACTCGACCGAGAAGGGGAAGCCGCTCGCCACCGAGGCGACCCGATCCGCGATGGCTCATCGACCGGAACCAACCATCCGCATAGCCGATCGCGACGGTTGCGAGGCGGCTCGGATGGTCCACGACGTGCGCGGCACCGTAGCCAACCGACTCACCTCGTTCAACTTCGCGAACTTGCAGAATTCTTCCCTTTAGCCGAACGACTTGACGCATCGGGTTGGGGGTGTCGGGCTGCGGGTTGATACCGTAAAGGGCGGCACCCGGACGAACGAAGTCGAAGTGAAACTTGCGGCCGAGGAAGATCCCGGACGACGCGGCCAGGCTCGCAGGTAGTCCGGCGAAGTGCCGGCGCATCAACGCAAAGCGTGCGAGTTGGAGATCATTCAGCGGATGCGCAGGTTGGTCGGCGCACGCGAGATGGCTGATCAGGCCGCGCCACCGGGTTGCACTTTCTTGCGAAAGCTCATCGGCAAGCCTCGTGAATTCCCGCGTGCTTAGCCCGAGACGTGCCATCCCGGTATCGACATGCAGCATCGCGGGAAGCCCGCCGTGCCGCCGCGCGATCTCTGCCCAATCGGCGATCTGTCCGGGTTCATTGAGGACCGGAACAAGCTGATGGAAGACGAACTCCTCTGCCGATCCGGGCACCGGGCCATTGAAAACCGCAATCTCGCAGGACGTGGGAAGAGTGCTTCGCAGCGCGATCCCCTCGTCGAGCGTGGCCACAAAAAAGCGTCGGCACCCGGCTGCAGCGAAGGCCGCTGAAACTTGCGGCGCGCCGAGGCCGTAGGCATCTGCCTTGACGACAGCGGCGCAATCCGCGGGCGCAACCCGCGCAGCCAGCTGCCGCCAATTCGCGACCACGCCCACGAGATCGACCTCGAGCACGGCGCTCGCACGGTCGGCGGGATCGCTGGCCATAACCGGGTGCCCCTCGCCGATTAGCGTATCTCGGGCATCCGGTCGAGATCAGCAAAGTCTTCGAACTTCGTCGTCTGCGCGTCAAAACGAAGCTTGACCGTGCCTATCGGGCCGTGCCGCTGTTTTGCAATAATGATCTCACCCGTACCGTGGACTTTACGGTACTCTTCTTGCCAGCCCTCATAACGATTGTTGAACTTCTCATCGGGTTCGTCGGAACCGCGGGTCGGCTCACGCGACTTGTAGTATTCCTCACGGAAGATGAACATGACGACGTCGGCGTCCTGCTCGATCGAGCCTGATTCGCGCAAGTCGGCGAGCATCGGTCGCTTGTCCTCGCGCAGTTCGACGGCACGTGACAGCTGGGACAACGCAAGCACGGGAACATTGAGTTCCTTGGCTAGCGCCTTTAATCCCCGGGTGATGTCCGACACCTCCTGCACCCGGTTTTCGCTAACGCGGACTTGGCTGGAAGGCCGCAAGAGCTGCAGATAGTCGACAATGATCAGACCGAGCCCCTGCTGGCGCATCAGCCGTCTGGAGCGGGTACGCAAGGCGGAGATGGTCAGCGCGGGCGTGTCGTCGATGAACAGGCGCATCCCCGCTAACCGTTGGGTTGCTCGGACAAATTTGTCGAAATCTTCACGGCTGATATCGCCGCGTCGAATGCGATCCGAAGAGATACCCGTCTCCTCCGCGAGAATTCGGGTGGCAAGCTGTTCCGCCGACATCTCCAACGAAAAAAAACCGACCACCGCTCCGTCCTCGGCGATGGTGCGGCCGTCGGGAGTGCGCGTGGGTTTGTAGGCCTTCGCCGCGTTGAACGCGATGTTGGTGGCGAGGGCCGTCTTGCCCATCGCCGTTCTCCCGGCGAGGATCACGAGGTCGGAGGGGTGCAGCCCTCCGAGCTTTTGATCGAGATCGAAGAATCCGGTTGCCACGCCGACGGTCTTGCCGCTGCGCTTGAAAGCTGCTTCGGCGTTGCTGATGGCGTTTGTCAGCGCAGCCTCAAACGCGCGGAACCCGCCCTCCAACTGGCCGATGGTGGCAAGATCAAAAAGCCTCTTTTCTGCACGTTCGATCTGCTCGGGCGCTCGGTCGTCGAGATCCTGGCGGAATGCGTCGTTTACAACGTCCTCGCCAAGTGTGATCAGCTCGCGCCGAAGGTAAAGATCGCGAATGTTACGACCATAATCCTCGGCATTAATGATCGTTACTGCCGAGTTGGCAAGTTGAAATAGATATTGCGCCCCGCCGATTTCTGTCAGCGCCCCATCCTGGTCGAACAAGTTTTTGAGCGTCACCGGATTGGCGATCTGACCGCGCTCGATCAGCTTGCCGATAGCGGCGAAGATCCGGCCGTGCACCGCATAGCCGAAGTGCTCCGGCTCAAGAAACTCGGACACCCGGGCATAGGCTGAATTGCTGATCAGCAACGCACCGAGAAGGCCTTGTTCAGCTTCGTTGTTGTGGGGCGGAGTGCGGATAAGCTCGGGGTCGGGAGCGCGCAGTGGGGTGACCCGGGAGGTCATGCTCGTTTCCATGCGGCCGTAAAATACCACCGGTCCGGCGCCGACCCTGCGAGAATAAGATTCACACCTTGTGGATGGCGGGGATGAAATCAGGCGGCCCGATCGGAAGCGCCGCTATGCTCGCGTTCCCAGTCCAGCATGTAGTCCCGCGTCATCGGCACCGAATCGACCGCCTTTGCGAGCTGCATCTGAAAGACCATGCATCCGCCCCGCCGGAACGCGACCTCGGAGCCGACCAGATACATCTCCCACATCCGGCAAAAGCGCTCGTCGTAGATCGCGCGCAGACGGTCGCGATTCCGCTCGAACCTCTGCCGCCAGGACTTCAGGGTCTCGGCATAGTGCAAGCGCAGGATTTCGACATCGGTGACCCATAGCTTCGATCGCTCGACCACCGGAAGCACTTCCGAGAGTGCCGGGAAATAGCCGCCGGGAAAGATGTATTTGCGGATCCAGGGGTGGGTCGAACCCGGCCCGTCCATGCGGCCGATCGAATGCAACAACGCGACCCCGTCGGGCACGAGCAGCGACTTCAGTTGGGCGAAAAATGCATCGTAATGATTGAGCCCCACATGCTCGAACATACCGACTGAGACGATTCGATCGTAATGTCCGAATTCTTGGCGGTAGTCGCGAAGGTGAAACCTGACGCGATCGGACAGCCCCGCAGCCGCCGCCCGGCGCACCGCTACTCTGTGCTGTTCGGCAGAGAGCGTCAGACCAGTTACATCGACGCCGCACTCGCTGGCGAGGTAGAGCGCCAGGCCGCCCCAGCCCGAGCCGATGTCGAGCACCCTTTGTCCCGGGCGGGTCAGCAGCTTTGCCGCAATGTGGCGCTTCTTGTTGAGCTGAGCGGTGTCGAGGTCTTCGCCGCTGTCACAGAAATACGCACAGGAATATTGACGGTCGTGGTCGAGAAACAGTTCGTATAGCCTGTCCGATAAGTCGTAATGGTGGGCGGTATTCCGTGCGGCGCGCGAGACTGGATTATATTGATGCAGCCGACGCAATACGCCGACTGAGCCGTTCAAGAAACGCCCGAGGAAGCCCTCGGGCAAGCCCTCGAGATTGGCCGCGAGGAGGTCGATAAAATCGTAGAGGCTGCCTTCCTCGATCGTCAGCGTCCCCTCCATATAGGCCTCGGGTAGGAAAAGACGCGGCCTGACGAGAAGTTTCCGGTGCAACGCCGAGTCGTGGAACCTGATTGCGACGCTCGGCCCTGGGGAACCGTCGAAAGTGGTGGACCGTCCGTAGGCATCGACGACGCGGAGACGACCGATAGTAATGATTCGCTCGAACAGCCGCGTTAGTAGCATCGTGCCGGTACTAGGAAGGATAGTGAGGGATTGATCGTTACCGGGAGCGGGTCTCGCCCTCTTCCCGCCGGCCGGATGGGCTCTCGGTGATGACCAATTCGGCCTCGGTCTCCTCTTCGCGCAGACGAAGCGGGTCGATTCCTTTGGCTTGCATCTCGGCCTCCGCCGCGGATTGGGCGACATTCGCTGTGATCGCAACCGACACTTCCGGATGCAACACGATCCTCACGGAGTGAAGCCCCAAGCTCTTGATCGGCCTCTCCAGAATGACTTGGCGTTTCTCGATCGTGAAACCTGCTTCGCTGACCGCCTCGGCGATGTCTCGAGCGGAAACCGAGCCATAAAGCTGTCCGCTTTCGCCCGCTTGGCGAACCACAACGACGCTCAACCCCTCGAGCCTGCCGCCGATTTCCGTCGCCTCCGACTTGCGGTGCAGATTATTCGCTTCGAGCTGGGTACGCTGGCTCTCGAAATAAGCCAGGTTCTCCTTCGTCGCACGCAGAGCCTTCTTCTGAGGTAATAGGTAATTGCGCGCAAAACCGGGCTTTACCTTCACTCGTTGGCCCATCTGGCCCAGCTTTTCGACCCGCTCGAGCAGGATCAGGTCAACCATCATTTTCTTTTCCTCCAAAAGACAGAAGCCCGGGATAGCGCCGCCGGAACCCGATCGAGGCGTCGAGCAACCCGAGGAACATGGCCAGCAGCAGCGGCCAACCGAACAGTCCCGCCAGTATATAGAATGCGGTGAGCGGAACGGCCGGGTGCCTGAACCGGCGAGCGATCGCATGGAGTATGGCGAGCCCCGCGAGGCAAAAGGGGATGGTCAGCACGATCATCACGTTGACGCCGAGGAAACGCATCGTTCCGCCAAAGACCATGGCCGCGGCGGCGAGGGCCAGAATCAGCGGCAACCACACCGGCAGCGTCAGCGCGGCAAGGTCGGGCGAGGGCCGCCAGCTCGCGCCAAAGCGAGCGAGCACCCCCTGCGCGAGAATGCCGTTGCTCACGGTCATCATCATCCAGGAGGCGGCGACCACACCGGGCACGATCATCGCGAGGTACTGGGCGACCGCCTCGCGGTCAGCTGCATTCTCCTCGAAGAGACGATCGAGGGCGGGGGCCAGAACTTGGTGCAGGGTCTCGTGCATGCTGTCCGGACCGCCGAGCACCAGGACGGCGCCGGCGAACCCCGTCAGACCGAGCCCGGTCAGCCAGGCGGCGAGCAGGCCCGGCGGATACCATTCGATCGCACCGTTCGCGCCATTGCGGGCCCGCAAGGCCTGCCGCACCAGCAGAACGACCGGCACAACGTTTATCGCGGCAAAAAGCGCTGCACCGATCATGCTGCTCGCCGCCAGCAACATCAGCGACGCGGTCACACCCGCCACTGCCGCTGCATTGACGCCGCCCCACAA
>JAFAHQ010000158.1 GCA_019237135.1 Alphaproteobacteria bacterium | reverse complement strand
GCCCACTGTTATCGGCCATTTTACCCTTGCCCTCGTCAGCCTGGTGTCCAGGAGTGCGTCAAAAAGTAGTCTCTCCGTTTCTTTGACCTGGTCTGATGGAGCCCAAACGCTGGAAGAGAGGCAAGGCCGGCTAACTAATCGGGCAACAGGCGATACCCCCAGGCCCGGATTTTCGCTATCCCTGCCTGGTACCCTTTCGGTGTCAGACTGAAGCTGAACGTTCCTTTCGCCGTAAACACGTCGATCAGTATGAGCGATCCGATCTCAAGTTGCTTGACGATGGCGAGAGCTTGCGCGCTCGGAAAAATACAGTAGCGCGCCTGCTTGCACTCGATGGGGGGGTTTTTATCGACCCGGAGCACCGCCTTCACAGGAAACGGCTGGCCGACGATTCCGATGTTTCCGGTCTGGAGCATGACGACTAGTGCGAAAGAGCCGTCTCCGTGGCCTCGGGTTTGCCAAAACGGCACCGTGATCGAGCAGTTGGATGCGTCGCCACCGGGGCTGGCCTCGCATTCGGTGATCCATTCATCCGATCGGAACGTCTGCTCCCCTGTGGCCGTCGGGAGAATGAGCACCTGAACGGAAAGCGTCAGCAACAAGATTTCCGCCATTCGAACATGCCTAATGTGCATCTACTTGTCACTTCGTCGTAGCGACTTTGACTGAGCCCGCGCGGCTCACTTGCCGCAGCGGCTTTTGGCTCGCAGCGTCTCTTGGGGCTTTTCGAACCTCGGGCGCGAGACTAACCTTGTAGTGTCCGGATCACCTAGTCGCAAGCGATATTAACAAATGTTAAAGTTTTATATCAGTCGGTGACAAGCGGGGGCGGTTTTAGCTGTCTTAACGTTGATTCTGCTTCCCACCCCCGGAAAACAGCAGTATGCGTGACCAATCGCTGGGCCGGTCAGGTGGCCGAAGGGCTTGCTTCATCGAACGCTAACGCGGATCGCGCAAACTAGCCGGAACTCGGGGGTATAAGTGATGTTTTCAGACCTGCGCGCCGCCCTAGAAGGCAAGAAACACAAGAGCAACAGCCCCGGCCTGCGTTGAGCATTGCCGAGTACCTTTTCGTAACTGCTTCAGGGATTTTGGATGGCTCGTTTTCTCGTGACCGGCGGCGCTGGGTTCATCGGCTCGCATCTGGTGCACGCGTTGCTGAACGAAGGCCATACGGTTCGAGTTCTCGATGATCTCTCGAGCGGTCACCGTAAGAATCTGCCGCAACAGGTCGAGCTAACCGAGGCCGATGTCACCGACCCGGCGGCTGTCGAGAGCGCGCTTGAAGGTGTCGACGGTTGCTTTCACCTGGCCGCAATCGCTTCTGTGGCGCGTTCACATCGCGACTGGCTCCGCACCCATCAGGTCAATCTCACCGGCACGATCAACGTATTCGATCAGGCGCGCCCGTCGCGTCGCCGTCGGGTGATTCCCGTCGTCTACGCCTCGACCGCCGCGATTTATGGAAATTGCGGCAGTTTCCCGGTCGACGAGGAGAGCCCCGCGGCGCCGCTCAGCGCATATGGTGCCGATAAGCATGCTTGCGAGCTCCACGCCCGCGTCGCTGGCTCGATACATGGGGTGCCGACGGTCGGGTTGCGCTTTTTCAACCTTTATGGGCCGCGGCAAGATCCGTTGTCACCATATTCCGGGGTGATCTCGATTTTCGCCGACCGGTTGCTTCGCGGCGAACCGGTTGAGATTTTTGGCGATGGTGAGCAGGCGCGCGATTTCACTTATGTCAGCGATGCGGTCTGTGCGCTGCGCCGCGCGATGCGGACAGTGACCACCAGCGCTTCGGTCTTCAACGTCTGTACTGGGAAAGCAACGAGCGTGCGGGACCTCGCTCGGATCATGGCGGAGCTGTGCGGAACAGAACTCGTCGTGCGTCACCGTCCGACGCGCGGCGGCGAGGTGCGGATCTCGATCGGCGATCCGCGGCGCGCTGTCGAGCGGCTCGGCTTCACTGCGCAAACCACGCTCTCCAACGGTCTTGCGATGACGCTCAACCTCCTCGGGCGCGGCCCAGAGGTCGAGGCGCGGGTCGTCGCCTAAAGGGATTACATTGCCCAGGGCTCATCGTCACTGTTCCCTGGGCGCTTTCCCCGTCATTGATCCGGCGACCCCGGCAGCTGCGAAGACTCGTCGAGAAGAGGCAGAGAAGGGTCGGGTCCCATAGGATGGTGCAGAAGCTTTGGGTGAGTGGCCAGCCCAGCAATCGCAAGAGTTTAGGGGCGGTGGTTAGTTATTCACAGCGATGGTCATCGCGGATCTTTGGTAGGGTTTGGTTGCCAAACCTTTACGGGAACCAAGGAACAACGATGACCGACGAGACGATGATCCTCGGGCGGGCCTGGAGAAGCTCCGGTGCCAATTTGCTACGCGAGATCGAGGGTTTCACCGCGCAGCGACTGATGGAGTTGGAAGTCGAGAGCCTGACCGGCGCTGCGCATGGCGAGCGCAGTCCGGATTCAAAGCTCCGCAAGAGCAGCTATTTCCTAGCTTTCTCGAACCTCGGCACATGGCTGAGAAGGTGCTCCATGAGGTGGTGCAGGAAGCCCAGGTCCAGAACGTCTCGACCGGCTCGGTCGACGAACCAGTCAAGGTCGTGGGTATGACCGATATCGCGAGGAACCAGGTGCGCCCCCGGGTGCGCTGAGATCGACGAGCCGCGCGCGGTCTGGTGTTTGTTGTCGTGCGCGGGCGCTCGCGTGGCGAAGAGCGGAGCTCAACGATGCAAGCTGGGCAGGGTCGGTTGTGGCGCGCGCGTGTTGTGCGCGGCGGGCTTGCGACTGGCTCAGGAAATGTTCGTGCACGCGTCTAGCCCGCCGTGCCACCTCGGTCTCGTGCTCGCGCAGTTCTTCGAGTTTGTAGGCGTAGGTTAGACCTCGCGAGTCGCCCTTCTTGGCAGGCACGCCGGCGTGCAGCTCAAGCGATCGTACCTGTCGCGGCCGGCTCACGGATAATCCAGGCGCGATGACGAACCACGCGGTTGCCCCGCGCGACTCTCCTCGCCTTTCGTCGTTGACGGGAGTAGTGGGCACACGACACCTACGGATCCGCGGTCGCGGCGCCCCCGGGCAAGACGCAGGGACGGCCAGTTACAAACACGAGTTCGCAGCTCATCGAATGGATCGGGCTTCTTACTCCATATCGATCCACAGTCGCGCAGGCGCTTTGTCCTCGGCGAGCTGGCGATATCGCTCTTTTAGCTTGTTAACCTAGGCGTCCTGGGGCGCGAGCGCCTGCCGCCTTGAAGCGAACTCCTCAATTGGCTTCGTCACCGAAGATTGGAGCTCGCCTGATGCAGCGAGCGCGCCGAGACAATCATCCGGAAGGTCCAATAACCGGATCGTCTCTTCGAGCGGCCCCCCCATCGTCAACGCGATGACATTCTGTTTGCCTCTGGTGAGTGTCACTGGGATCGGTACTCATCGGCGCTGAGCTCGAGATGTCTCGGATCGGAACCAGCGAGGCTCCAATCGGCAAGCCGCGGATGCTCGATCATTAGGTGATGCTCCCCGTCGCTCGCCGCCTTCACCCGATAGGTGATGATTTTGTCGGGCGAGCCGCGTCAACCGGATCACCCCTTGCACCATGGCTGCTCTAACGATCGCTTGCTTCTCCTCACTACTGCGATCGGCCGCGACTTTAGCGTCGACAGCATAGCTCAGCATCCGTCTTCAGCTGGCGTCCCCGCCGGGGCGCTTGCCGGCCGAGCGGTGCCGGCCGAGGCGGTGGCGGCGCGGCTTCTACTGCCGAGCGAGGCATCGCTAATGCCCTCTGTTGCGGAGCAGCGGAAGGGTCGTCGCGTCCCCGGGAGGACGCGCACTCTCGATCCCGCCCGCGTCCAGTTTCCGTAGAACGCCTGCGACCTCGACCGGAACATCCGCCCGCACAACGTAATAGCTCTCGAACAGCGATTGACGAAAAGTCACGGGGTTGCCCGACAGCAAAATCAAACTCACGTCGTACCAGGCTGGACCGCTGAAATTATCGAGGATCGCCCAGCTCTGCAGTCGTGCACGGTCGGCCTTTGGATCGCCGGGGAGGCTCAGCCGATAGGATGCTTTCCATAGCGGGACCCCGACGAAATTGCCGACCCGGTTGCTCCGATTACTAGTTCCACGGCTTTCGAGAGTCAGGTGCTGACCTCCGTGTAAGCGGTAAGCCGCGAGTGGCGACAGCGCGGCGCCGACCTCTTTCCGCGACTCGGGATCGACAAAGGCAATGCTGTCGGCATCCACCAAGCTGATTGCTCGATCCTGAAATCGGTCAACAGCGTCACGCGGTTGCGCAGAATCGCAAGATGGTCGGCGCCGCGCGATCTCTCCTCGACGACACGCACAGGCGCCCCTTCGTCGGCTCGCCACCGGTCACTCGCACCTCAGTAGCAATTCCGTGTGCAAACCGGCCCGCCGATGCCGATCAGCGGTCACTCGGCGCACAGGGTCCAAGTCCGCATTCTCGGCAATGTCGCGATCATTGAGGGGCGCGTGTCCGCTACACCACCTGGGACGAGAAGCAGCGGAATGCATCTTTTGCTGCGCCGAAACGGAAAGTGCCTCGCCGGTTTCTGCACAAGTGACTCGATAACCGTGTTGGCAAATCGCCGTCGCAGAACTAAGCAGCAGTCCTATCCACTCTCATGTCCGCCTTTGCAAGTAGCAGGCAAGTAAATTCGTGGCTTTCTTTCAAGCATTTGTTGCAGGCTCTGTCGGGCAAGGCCGGGGAGCACGACCGTCATAACGACGGTTGATCATACTCTGATGCGCGGGTTGGAACCGCATGACCGCTGATGCGTCGTGGAGCTGCCTCGGTCTAGCGACCAGCGTCGGATCGACGATCCGGCAAGATAGTGGATGCGAGGATTCTCCTGACCGCGGCCGTGCCCCCGGCCTTGCCCGGCATTAGCATGTCGAGTGGTTCGCTGGCGCCTCCCTTGGATGCGATCACGCGTTTGTCCCGATCAGCTCGCCGCCGGCGGCACGCGCCGGGCAATGGCCCAGATGAAGCCTGCCAGCTCGCGGGCGATCGCGGCGGTGACGACATTGGCCGGCTTGCTGCTGCGGGCGAGTTTGCGATAGCGCGCGCACAGTCTGAGCTGCGCTTTCCAGGCGATCTCGCGGATCGGCCTCGGTTGCTCCTCCTGCCGGAGCCGCAACTCGCGGCTGACCCGGGCCGGGAAACGGTAGCACCAGGCCGCCTCGATCAGCAGCCGACGGACCGCGCTGTTGCCGGCTTTGGTAAGGCCACCGCGTCTGAGGCTGGCACCGCTCGAATGCTC
>JAFAHQ010000229.1 GCA_019237135.1 Alphaproteobacteria bacterium | reverse complement strand
GACCCGATGAACCCGGCGCCTCCGGTCACGACGATCAAATCGTCGCCGGAAAAATTCTGAGCGGCCGGCATGATATTTTCTCTCGATAACGAAATATGCGTAGTCGACCGCGATTTCTCAGGGTGAACCCGAGCTTACCGAACCTTTTACTACAATTCCGGTGATCACCGGCCCGGTGATCGTGTTCAACAAGGTGAAGAACTTTTGCAGCTCGTTTAACCTCGCATTGGCGACGTAGATAATGTCTTTGTCCTCGACCGGGAAGCGCTGGGCGAAAAAATAAGAATTGGCGTCGCTAAGATCGAGACGGTAGACGACGGGAGAGGCTCCACCCGGGCCGATCGCCAAAGGGGGCGCCTTGAGCGCCCCGACAACAGCAGGCGGCTCGAACCGAAACAGAAAGACTCCCGCCGGATCTGCCCGCAGGTCTTGCAACCCCCCGGCCTTTGCCAGCGCTTGGGCCAAAGTTATCTCCTTGGCACCGAAGCTCACCTGCATGTTCTGGCCCGTCGCTCCGAACACCGAAAAGGTTTGTGGAACTTGAACCAGCGTCAACACGTCCCCTGGCCACGCATAAATGTTCTCGGCAGGCTCCGATACCAGCTTCTCCATCGGAATCGTCACCGTAACGCCGTCGCGCGAAAGCCGTACAAAGGTGTCATACACGGGGGCTTTGGCACCGCCGGCGAGGGCAATAACATCGAGAAGGCGATCGCCGTTGATCGAAAGCGGAACTCTGGCGCCGCTAACCACCTCCCCCGACACTGTTGCCGAGTTGGTGATGCTCTTGGTGATCACGACAAGAACTTGCGGCTCGATCGCTTTGTCGGCAAGGCGCTGCTCGATGATGCGCTGGACTTCGAGGGGCGACTTTCCCGCGACGGGGATGCGGTCCGCGAAGGGCACGCTGATTGCGCCGTCGCGCGAGACCACTTGGTCCGGGATGGTCACGCTTCGCGAACCCGGGGAAACCCCAGTGGTCACTGCCGAGCCAAAGAGCCCTCCGGCCGCGGCTTCCCAAATGGTGACCGTAATCGCATCTCCGATTCCTATCTTCGGGTCGGGAGGTTTGCCGTATTTCTGAAAGCGTGTGCGGAAGCTCTCGACCGGCTGCGCCAGGAGGGTCGAGACGACATTGTCGTCCACGTCAACAACATCAAAGCGCGCCTGCTCGTCCTTTACCGACTGGTCCACGACTTGACCCGTGGTCGGGCCTGCGGTGGGCAATGTCGAGCATCCGCCGAGCGCGACACCGACGACGCAGGCAGGGATGGCGACAGACCTCATTGTGCGGTAGGGTTTCGCAATCAAGTTGCAGTTTCTATCACCGCGGGCAGAGAAACAAGACAGGACAAATGTGCTGCTCATGTCGTACGTCGGACGGGAATCTCGACGACGTAAATCTCGGCGCGCATCGGTATAAAACCGCGCGCCGCCTCGCAGCAGCGCCCCGCTTCCGACCTTGCCTAGACGACCTGCAGCTGCGTCGCGATCAAACGCGATGCATAGACACCCATCCAGCCGACGGGATCGAGCCAACCCTTTTCGTTGCGCGGCGGGCGAATCGCTCGGATATGGGCATCGGTTATCTCGGAGAGGCCGCTGATCGGACGCGGTGGGTCGAACTCGGTTGACCAGAAGAAATGGACAATGCCGCCCACCTCGTGCTTGGCAACCAAACAGTTCGGGGCGCCACCCGCACGGTTGTACAGCCCAACGGCCGAATAGTTTTCCTGATGGTTGACCATCATCACGCCTTCCGTTCCCGGAAAGGCATATTTCATCGCAGAGAACCAACGGCACAGCGCCGCGAGCTCTTGCTCGGTAAATTCGTACCTGGTTGGCGCCGGGTCAGCCCGCGACGGAACACCCCGCACCGTCAATGGGAAAGACACAATGTTGGTTTGCTCGGACACTTCGTCCCGTTCGCCCCCGATTATCTGGCCGCAGCGTCCGCGGCCTGGTCCCCGCTTTTCCCGCTCGTACTCGCCTTCGACTCTATCGCCTCGCTCCCAATGCCGGGCCACGCCAAGCGAGAAAGCCGAGTTTTTGCCGACTACTTATCAATCTGCGATCGATACAACGCACAGACCAATTTCGATTCAGAGAATACTATTGGAGGGCGTTTCCGAGTCAATCGAGCCCATAAGCGTAGCGCGGCTTTTCTGTAGACTGTGATTAATCGGCAACAGTGGCAGATAGGCGACAGTCTGTTAAACTCCAGGTTTGGTCGACCGCCGCGGCGCGGCAAAGAAAGCCACCCAAACCACTTGCGGTTTCTGACTGGCCCTTCGCTACCCTGATGGGACGCACGGCCGAAGCCGCATTTAATATCGCCTGCGGCCTCCGGAACCGGGTGGAATGTGTTCACTAAATCAGCGATCGCTCTGAATTGCCATGCTTGACCCGTCGATGCGGTTCTGTTACAGAATACAACGATGCTAGCTGAGCGCTTCGAACTGCGACTTACCCGCTCGGCGCCCTGACGGACGCCGATGCCTTGCTGTTCCCGATCCGGGAACTCTCTCACGCTCGGTAATGCTGATGCCTGCAACCCGTCTGATCAACCTACGTGCTTTTCGCCTCCCGCCGTTGGCGGACGATAGGCGGCCTCTGTGGTTGCGACTTAGCGGCGGCCGGCGGCGCTGACGCCCGCTGGCTGTGATAACCCCCCTTTCGATCACAGAGCCGCCGCACTGGCGGTGTTCCCCGTATTAGGAGTGTCCAATGTCTGGCATGCCCATCCACAAATACCGCCCCTTCGCGCCTATTGATCTGCCTGACAGGCGCTGGCCGATGCAGGTCATCGATCGAGCGCCGCAATGGTGCAGCGTCGATCTGCGCGACGGCAACCAGGCGCTGGTCGAGCCGATGGGACCCGGCCGCAAGCGTCGGATGTTCGATCTTCTGGTCAAGCTCGGCTTCAAGGAAATCGAGGTTGGTTTTCCTTCGGCATCGGAGACAGATTTCACCTTTGTCCGCGAGCTCGTCGAGCACCGGCTGGTCCCCGACGACGTTACGATCCAAGTGTTGACTCAGGCGAGGCCCGAACTGATCGAGCGCAGTTTCGACGCGATCCGGGGGGCGCGGCGCGCCATCATGCACCTTTACAATTCGACATCGACATTGCAGCGGCGCGTCGTCTTCGGTCTCGACAAGCCGGGGATCGTCGACATCGCGGTGTCCAGCGCTAGGCTTATTTGCGACCTTGCCGCATCGATGCCGGAGACCGAGGTGGTTTATCAATACTCGCCCGAGAGCTTTACCGGGACCGAGCTCGACTTCGCGGTCGAGATCTGCGAGGCGGTGATGGACGTCTGGCGGCCGACGCCGGAAAGGAAGGTCATTCTCAACCTTCCTGCGACCGTCGAAATGGCAACGCCCAATGTCTATGCCGATCAGATCGAATGGTTTGGTCGCAATATCCGCGACCGCGACTGCATCACCCTTAGCCTGCACCCGCACAACGACCGCGGCACTGCGGTGGCAGCCGCCGAGCTGGCCATAATGGCCGGGGCCGATCGCGTCGAAGGCACGCTCTTTGGCAACGGCGAGCGCACCGGCAACGTCGATATCATGACCCTGGCGTTGAACCTGTTCAGCCAAGGCGTCGACCCCGGCCTCGTGATCAGCGACATCGACGAGATTGTTCGTACCGTCGAGCACTGCAATCAGCTCCCGGTCCATCCCCGCCACCCCTACGCCGGCGAGCTCGTCTATACGGCGTTCTCGGGCTCGCACCAGGACGCGATCAAGAAGGGTTTCGAGGCGCTCGCCAAGCGCAATGACACGTTGTGGGAGGTGCCCTATCTGCCAATCGACCCGAAGGATCTGGGCCGCACTTATGAGGCGGTGATCCGCGTCAACAGCCAGTCGGGCAAGGGTGGCGTCGCCTACGTGATGAAGACCGATTACGGCCTCGACCTGCCGCGCGGGCTGCAGATCGAGTTTTCGAAGCGCGTGCAGGGGGTTGCCGACCGTACCGGGAAGGAACTCAGCAGCGCTGAAATCTGGTCGCTGTTCGAAGAGATGTATCTGCGGGGCGACGGCGTCGTTCTCACGGACTACGGCATCCTCCCGGAACCGCGCGTTGGCGAGCGGCGCATTGCCGCGACAATTGCGGTCGACGGGATCGAGCGCCGCATCGAAGGTGTCGGCAACGGGCCGATCGCCGCTTTTGTCGACGCTCTTCGCCGTGATTGCGACATCGCGCTAAACGTTCTCGACTATCACGAGGACGCGGTCAGCGCCGGCGCCGATGCTCAGGCAGCCGCCTACGTGCAGATCCGCGACGGCGACGACGCCACACTCTACGGTGTCGGCATGGACAGCGACATCATCACCGCCTCGTTGCGCGCGGTCGCCAGTGCGGCGACCCGCGTTCTCCACCACGCTCGAGAAAAGTAGTAGCGGCCTCAGGCGACCCGGTCGCCCTGCCTGATCTCAACCGTGCGGTTGTCGACCGCCGGTAGCATGCGAGCGGGGTCGCGCGTGACGACGATGTCGAGCACGGTCGGACGGCTACGCTCGGCTAGACCCTCGCGTAACGCCGCGCCGAGGCCGTCCGGATCCTCGACCCGGATGCCGGCACAACCCATTGCGCGGGCGATCGCCGCGTAATCCATCTCGACGAGGTCCGAGGACTGGTAACGCCCGCGGAACATCGCGTGCTGCAACGCCTTGACGTAGCCCGATGCGGCGTTGTTGACGACGACGATCGTCAGCCCGACCCCGGCCCGCCGTGCAGTCTCTAGCTCCCCCAGCATCATGTTGAACCCGCCATCGCCGGTGATCGCGACGACCGGCGTTTGCGGAGCCGCGAGCGCCGCCCCGATCCCGCCCGGCAGCCCATAGCCGATCGACGCCAGACCGCGATCGGGGATGAAATGCCGGCCGGGCGACTTGGTGTCGTAAAGGAGCCCCGTCCAGTGGCCGGCAAACCCGCCATCGGCGACCAAAATGCTGTCCGCGGGCAAGGCGCTGTTGAGCTCGCGGCAGAGCCGCGCCATGTGGATCGGCCGCTCGCCCGAATCGAGCCGCGCTGCAGCCTCCTGCCGCCAAGCTGCCATCCGGGCCGGAATCTCGCCGATATAATCGGCGCGTTCGGCGCGCGCTCGCCTGGCATCGTCGGCGAGGGCTTCCGCGAGGTCCTCGAGCCCGGCCCGAGCGTCGCCCCACAGTGCCACCGTAGCCGGCCGGCAGCGCCCGATCTCCTCGGCGAGAATGTCGAGGTGGACGAGCGGGATACTCTCCGGCGGAAGAGCGTAACGCTTGGTTGCGATCTCGCCGAACTTGCAGCCGACGACCAGAAGGCAGTCCGCGGCCTCGATCAGCTCGTTGGCGATCCGCGAATAGCGGCCGAACAGCCCGATCGACAGCGGATGGGTGCAGGCGATGCCGCCTTTGCCGCTCATCGTGTGGGCGACCGGGATCGACTGCGCCTCGGCAAACGCCAGGAGCGCCTCGTATCCCGCCGAGAGATGGATGCCGCCGCCGACCAGGATCAGCGGCCGTTTGGCGTGCCCGATCAGCGCCACGGCGCGGGCGATGTCGGCCCGGTCGGGGCGGATGCGACGCGCCGGTACACTCAAGGTCGTCGGATCGATCGCAAAATCTTCGGCAGCAAAGTCGTGCTCGCCATGGCAGACATCCTCGGGCACGTCGAGCAAAACCGGACCCGGCCTGCCGGAGGTCGCCACCGCGAAGGCGCGGCGCAGCAGCTCGGGGACACGGCTCGTCAGCTCGACCCGGATCAGCTCTTTGACGGCCGGCCGCAAGATCTCGGCCTGCCGGCATTCCTGTGTCATGTTCTTCCACGAATGCGCGCGGTTGGTGTCGCCGGCGAGCGCGATTAGCGGGGTCCCGGCATTCAAGCCTTCGATCAGCCCGGTCACGAGGTTGGTGGCGCCGGGACCGAGCGTTCCGTCGCACACACCTGGGCGGTTGGTGACGCGGGCATAGGCATCGGCGGCAAAGGCGCCGCAGCGCTCGTCGTTGATCAGAAAGTGCCGCATGCCGAGCCGGGACAGCGCGTCGTAGAACGGCAGCAGCTGAAACCCACCCATC
>JAFAHQ010000412.1 GCA_019237135.1 Alphaproteobacteria bacterium | reverse complement strand
TCGAGCGCGCCGTCGAAGCGGTCGGCCCAGATGTGAGCACCGGTCGTCGTGTCGATCAGCTGGCCGGTGATGCGCACCCGGTTGCCGGCTTTGCGCACGCTGCCTTCGAGCACGTAGCGCACGCCCAGTTCGCGCGCCAGCTGCTTCACGACGTCCGGCTTGCCCTTGTAAGTGAAGGCGGAGTTGCGGGCGATCACAAAGAGCCACGGCAGCCGCGCGATCGCCGTCGTGATCTCCTCGACCATGCCATCGACGAAATGCTCCTGCTCGGCATCGCCGGTCAGGTTCTGAAACGGCAAGACCGCGAGCGACGGCTTGTCGGGCAGCGGCAGGGTGGGCGTGGTCTCCGCAGCCGCGTTCGCCGCACCGAGGCGCGCCCGGAACAGCCGCACCGGCCGGCTCATGTTCTTGACCTGCTGTTCGCCCAAATCCTCGAAGCCGACATCGAGCTTGCCGACCACGTCAGCATGCACCCTGCCGGAAACACAGATTCCGCCGGGATCGGCCAGGCCTTCGAGACGGGCGGCCAGATTCACCCCGTCGCCGAAAATGTCGCCGTCTTCGACGATGATGTCGCCCTGATGAATGCCGATGCGGAATTCGATCCGCTTGGTCGGAGGGATGTCGGCGTTGCGCCCGGCCATCCCGCGTTGAATTTCGATGGCGCAGCGCACGGCGTCGACGACGCTGGCAAACTCCGCGAGCAACCCGTCGCCGGTGGTCTTGACGATGCGACCGCGGTGCTCGGCGATCTGGTCGCCCGACTCGCGCCGGATCGCCCGCAATGTGGCGCCGATCCTACACGAGCCAACCTTGCCGCGCATTAAGCAAGCGCCCCGCCAAATGGTCCGCCATCGTGGGGTCAAGATCGTCGCGTATGATCGGTGACAGATCGGTGCCTTGTTTGGGCGACCGCTTCCGTTCCCGGTTATTTCCCGGTTATCGCAATTTTACCCGGTTTTTCGGGTCGGAAATTCCCGGCTGCGGTGCCGGCGATGAGCAATGCTTATTATCTTATATATTTGATTTGTATGGGGTTTCGACAACAATTTGGGCCAACTGGGCACGCCAATAAGATTTTTTGCGGGAATTTTCCCGTCGAAACGGGAAATCTAGGGCTCAGCGCGCCACATCGCCCCAGACGACATAGCGCCGGCGCGTTTGCCGCTCGCGCCCCTCTTCGACCATCCGCTGCGCCTGAGCTTCGACCAGATCAAGCACCGGGTCGCTGCCGATGCCGATAAGGCCATGCGCCTTGAACAATGCCTCGATTTCCTCGCGCGGCCGCCCGCCGAGAAACGGCAGCCGGTCGCCGATCGTCGCGTATTCGTCGCTGGTGCGGGCGTTCTGTGACGGCTCCACCAGGAAGTTCGGGTCGAACTGGCCGTCGGCGACAACGAGGCGCCCGCCCGGCCGCAGCACCCGGAGCCATTCGTCGATCGCCGCCTCCGGGTGCGGCAGGGTCCACAGCACGTGGCGGCTGATCGCGAGATCGAAGCTGGCGGCCGGAAACGGCAAGTGCTCGGCGTCGGCCTCCTCGAAGCGGACCGAGACGGCACGCTCCGTCGCCTTGCGCCGGGCCTCGGCAAGCATCGCCGGGGCGAAGTCGACGCCGGTGACGCGATGACCGCGGGCCGCGAGCTCGAAGCTCAGAAACCCCGTGCCGCAGCCCGCATCGAGTGCGTCGAGCGGGCGGTGCCCAGGCAGTACGAGATCGAAGATGCGGTCCCAGGCGGCGCGCTCGGCGGGAGTGCGGATGCTGTGGCCAAAGCCCTCATCAAACCCCGGCGCCCGCCGGCCCCAATGGGCGGCGACCTGCCCCTTGACGAAATCGATGTCGCCCGAATTCATGCGACTGCACTCCTAAGAGAAGCCGACGACCGCGGCCAGCGCCTCGAGTTGTTCGGCGTAGCGCGAGACCGGGTTGAGTAGGAGGTGGTTGGCGCCCATCGCCACCAGCTCTTCCAGCCGCTCGCGCGCCTGCTCCGGCGTGCCGTGGATGCCCGACGCGTCAGTTCCTTCGGGATTGTGGTAGACCTCGGTGAACCAGCGGTGGAGCTCGGCGCGCGCCACCTCCGGCCGTTCGTCGACCGCCATAAAGACCCGCTTCGAGGTCGGGAACCTCGCCGGATCTCGCCCGGCTTTTTCGAGCGCCTCCCTTAGGATCGGAACCGACCGCGAAAACGCGGCAATGCTCGAGCCGCCCGAGCCCATCCACCCATCGGCGAGCCGGGCGGCGCGGCGCACCGCGTTCGGATGGCCGACCCCCATCCAGATCGGCATTGGCTGCTGCACCGGCTTGGGCGACATCCGCTTGTCGTCGAGATTGTAGAAACGGCCGTGAAAGGTCGTCCGCTGCTCGGACCACAGCGAGCGGATCACCGCCAATTCCTCGCGAAACCGGGTGACCCTCCCTTCCTCGGGTACCTCGAACTGGCGATAATGGTGTTCGCGGCCGAGCCCGACGCCGAGGATCGCACGGCCGTTGCTTGCATAGTCGAGGCAGGCCCATTGATGCGCGATCATCAACGGGCTGTGCACCGCCATCACGACGACCGAGGCGCCGAGGCGGATGGTGGTGGTGACCGCCGCCGCATAGGTCAGCACTACCACTGGGTCAAAGCAGAAGACATGATCCAAGGTGTTTTCGGTCACCCAGAGGTCGCGAAAGCCCAGCGCCTCTGCGCGCTGCGCGACCCGCCGCACCGCCATCATGTCGACCGGCTGCGGCGAGCGATGGGGCAAAGCCACGCCCAGCGGGATCTTGTCCTTTAGCGCCATCCCGGCCGCCCGTGCCCCCGGTTAGACTTTTTCGATGATCTCGACCTGGGCGCCGTCCGGGGCCTCCAGGAAGCAGACGCGCCGGCCGGCGTTGTTGGGCGGCATCTCCTCGAGGACACGCACGCCGTTGGCCTTGAGCTTGGCCATTGTCCCGGCATAGTCGTCGGTGTCGACGGCGATGTGCTCGATGCCGTAGAGCTGCTCGCGGCTTTGGCTCGCAACCTTTCCGGTGATGTTGAGCTGCAACCCGTGCAGGTCGAGCCGGCAGCCGCGCCCTGGGATCTCGGCGATCAGCTTCGCACCCAGATTGTCGATGTAGAACTGCGCGGTCTTCTTGGGGTCCTCGCCCTTCAGATGCACATGCTGTACGGCCATAGCCATGATCGTTCTCCTTGCCGTATCTCGTTGCGCTCGGGGATCGCCGAGCAAGAGCAAGCTTGGCAGCAGGGAGCGTTGAACTCAACCCCCCGGCTCATGCTGAAGCCAGACAGGAAGGAGGACGCGATGACCGTTGCCCGCGAATTGGCCGAGTTCCTGACCCGGACCTCCCCGGCCGACCTTCCCCGGCAAGCGATCGACCATGCGGCGATGTCGATCGCCAGCACGCTGGCCAGTGCCGCGCTGGGCACCGGGCTCGTGTCCGCAGGGATCATTCGCGATCTCGCTCGGGAGCGCGGCGGACGCCCCGACGCCTCGCTATGGTTTCATCCCGGCCCCAAATTGCCGATGCCCGACGCCGCGCAAGTCAACGCGGTCGCGAGCGACGCGGCCGCCTCCGACGACAGCGACCTGCGCAACATCGTCCATGCCGGTACGACCCTCGCCGCCACCGCTCTGGCCGTCGCCGAGCGGACGGGTAGCAAGGGAGAGGAGGTGTTGGCAGCGATTGTCCTCGGCTACGAAGCGGCAGGACGCATCGGCGAAGCGATCACGCCCGCCTTCCGTAGTCGGGGCTTTCACGGGTGCCTGGTCGCGATCTTTGCCGGCGCGGTCGCCGCCGGGCGGCTGCTCGGTCTGGAGGCGGCGCCGATGGCTCAGGCGATCGCCTTGTCCGCGACCTCGATAGGCGGGCTGATGGCCGCGGCGAACACCAGCGTGGCTCGCGAGTACCATGCCGGGCTGGCGGCGATGTTGGGAGTCCATGCCGCACTCGCGGCGCAGCGCGGATACCAGGCCGAAGAGCGTATCCTCGAAGCGCATCATGGGTTTTTCGAGGTCTATGGCGGCGTCGAAGGTGCCGCGGGCGGTGCGAGCGTGACACGCGATTTGGGACAGAGCTGGGACATCGTGACGGACATGGCGATCAAACTCGCGCCCGGTGGTCACCCCCACCATGCACTAGCGGAGGCCGCCGCCAATGCGGCGCGAGACGGCCGCATCACGCCGGACGAGGTCGAAAGCATCACGCTGTCGCGCCCTGACGTCACGGCGCTGGCCGGTCCCCGCCATCCGACAGACCTGATCGGGATGGCCCATAGTCCGGCCTATTTTCTCGCCACCGGCGTAGCCGATTACGGCTTCTCGTGGATCCATGCGACGCCCGCAAAGATCACTGATCCGGTGATCCACCGATTGATCGACAAAGTCCACGTCGGCGCCCCACCGACCGACAATGTTGCGCGTTACCGACAGGGGGCGACGGTGACTATTCGCACGACGGAGGGCCGCTCGTCGACGAGCACCGTCTATGTGCCGAGAGGGGCGGGGATGGTTGGGATCGCCTGGACCGACATAGACGCCAAGTACCGTGCCTTGGTGCCAGAGGCAGGGCTGCCTGATCGCCAAGTCGAAGCAAGCCTCGAGGTCATCCACGATTTCCGCCAGGTGACCAACGTCTCGGCTCTGACCGATCTGCTGCAGCCGAAGGAGGTGTAGGGCGGGGCGGTTAAGGGAGCGGCGCCGAGTTGGGGGATCATCCTCGACACCGCTCCCCGCTCAGGCTTGGCCCGGCCGGATCATGTCCGCCAAGCCGGCTTCAATCTTACATACCGAGGGTCAACAAACTGTCAGTCGCGGCTGCTTCGCCGAAAGCCTGCATAACGAGACCGGCGGGACGCAGCAGCTAGATCTCCCCGAGCTCGCGCAGGCTGGTGTGGCGGTTGCGGCCGATGATGACGTGGTCATGCAGCACCACGCCGAGCGGGGCGGCAGCCTTCTTGATATCCTGGGTCACGGTGATGTCGGCCTTGGATGGTGTCGGATCGCCCGAGGGATGATTGTGCACCAGGATCAGAGCCGAGGCACCGAGCTCAAGCGCGCGCTTGACGACCTCGCGCGGATAGACCGGCGTGTGGTCAACGGTTCCGCGCTGCTGCCGCTCATCCTTGATCAGCACATTCTTGCGATCGAGGAACAGGATGTGGAACTCCTCGATCTTGCCGTGCGCGACTTGGGCGCTGCAGTAATCGATCAGCTTGTCCCAGGAGTTGACGACCGGCCGCTGCTGCAACTCCGCGCGCATCAGGCGCAATGCCGCTTCGCGCGCCGCCTTGATCGCGGCGATGCCAGCGACGTTGAGCCCAGCCGCGGCCAGTGCGTCGGGTTCAGCGCTCATCATTTCGGCGAAGCCGCCGAAATGCGCGAGAAGGGCCTTCGCCACCGGCTTTACATCACCACGCACGCGCGCTGCGAACAGGATGACCTCGAGCAATTCGTAATCGGGCAGGCTTTCGGCTCCATTGGCGATCATCCGCTCGCGAAGGCGCTGGCGGTGGCCGAAATAATGCGGCATCGCGACTCCCTCGGAGAACTCATTTCTGGCCTGTCCCTCGGCACACGGAAGCGGGGCCACCCCGTCGGCGCTCTCGGTGCCATAGATCTCGCGGCAAAGCGATCTTACGCGATCGCCTTCACGGGCATCGAATATCCATACGTGCCGCAGGGCATCCCAGTCTCCTCCGAGAAGACGGGCCCGGGCCGGGAAGTTTGGGTGGTAAGGAGTGCCGACAACGATCCGACCGCCCTGTTCAACGATCGACACAGGCATCCAACGCCCCGCCTTTAGCAGCACCGACTGCCGAAACCTGGCATCGGGATCGTCAATATGTCGTCATTCAACGCGGATGCCCTCCACCCTGGTGTTTTGTCAAAGCGGACCCAAACACGCGAGCTGATCATGCGTCACGACCGGCGCCTTCGTGTTCGCTGCGACGGCTGGTGCGATGAACAAGTCACAACGGGCAACAACAGAACTGCAGGCTTGCCGGAGCTTCGATAACAAAAGGGCTCAGTCGATTTTGTCGACTGAGCCCTTTTGTTATTGGTGGAGCCAACCGGGATCGAACCGGTGACCTCTACAATGCCATTGTAGCGCTCTCCCAGCTGAGCTATGGCCCCGAAGCCGATGCGCTCTGCGAAGTTAGAAAGGCTGGGCGGTGGCGGCAAGCGAAAAATCGCCGTCCCCCTGGCTGCGCCCGAGCGTCGCGCAGCTTCAGTGATCCTCCTCCTCGACGTTCTCGATCACCTCGGCCATATCGTCCTCGTCCTCGCCGAGTTCGGAGGCATCCTCAAGGAGTTCCTCGTCCTCCTCTTCGGCTTCTTCGAGCGGAACTGCTTCCTCCTCCACGGCGTCGACCTCTTCGGTATCGAGCTCGGTATCGAGCTCCTCGGCTCTCACGGGCTCGAGCTCCTTCTCGACCGGCGGGATGGGACGGGCGCGACGCGATTTCAGAAATGCCTCAGGGTCATAGGGCGTACTACATTTCGGGCAGATCACGGGTTCGCGCAGCAAATCATAGTAACGGGTTCCACAGCTCGGACAAATTCGCTTGGTGCCCCATTCGGGTTTGGCCACCATTTGCTCCATCGAGGTTTCGCCAGATCGGTTCGGCGCGCCATTGCCACAACGGCGCTGCCCTGTCAAAAGCAAAGCGAAAACTAGTTTTCCAGCGGTCGGGTCGCCGGGCACCGGCATATGGGCGCACGGCGACGCGATCACAACCGATTAACGCGCTCACTGAGGCTTGGCCATGGCCCACAACCTCTCGCCTCAATCGCCCGTGCCTGTGATCGCAGCGCGGCCCCGCCTGCCTCTCACTGGCAAGATTCGCGTTCCCGGCGATAAGTCGATTTCGCATCGCGCGCTGATGCTGGGGGCTCTCGCGGTTGGTCGGACCGAAATCTCAGGCCTTCTTGAGGGTGAGGACGTGATGGCAACCGCCGCAGCCGTCAATGCGCTCGGCGCGCATGCTTTCCTTGTCGACGATGGCCGGTGGGCGGTTAACGGTGTCGGGATTGGTGGGCTGGTCGAGCCAGAGGATCTGCTCGATCTCGGCAATTCGGGGACGTCGGCTCGGCTTCTTCTCGGCATCCTCGCCACGCACCCGATCACGGTATTCGTCACCGGTGATGCCTCGCTGAGGCGGCGGCCGATGGGGCGCGTTGTCGCGCCGTTGAGCCGGTTCGGTGCACGATTTATAACGCGCGAAGGCGCGCGCTTACCGCTTGCAATCAGTGGCGCGGCCGACCCCGTCCCGATCAGCTATCACCTTCCGGTGCCCTCGGCGCAGGTCAAATCCGCGGTATTGCTCGCCGGGCTCAATACTCCGGGGACGACCACGGTGATCGAACCCCAGCCGACGCGAGATCACACCGAGCGCATGCTCCGCCATTTCGGAGCGACAGTCACGACTGAGCTGGTGAAGGGCGGCGGCAAGCGCATCACGCTCGAGGGCTACCCGGAGCTCGCCGCAGCGCCGATCGCCGTCCCGGGCGATCTCTCTTCGGCTGCCTTTCCGCTCATCGCGGCACTGATCGTTCCAGGCTCGGAGGTCACGATCGAAGGCGTCGGTGTCAACCCGTTGCGCACCGGGCTCATCGAGTGTCTGCACGAGATGGGGGCGGACATTGCTTTGCTGAACGAGCGTGACGAGGGCGGTGAGCCGGTTGCCGACCTGCGCGCCCGTTCCGGTGTTTTGAAAGGCGCGGATATCCCGGCGGACCGTGCGCCGCGGATGATCGACGAATACCCGATCCTCGCCGTCGCCGCGGCCTGCGCCCGTGGCCGCACGGTCATGCGCGGGCTCGCCGAACTGCGCGTCAAGGAGAGCGACCGACTCACTGCCGTCGGTGTCGGCCTTAGCGCTTGCGGCGTACGTGTCGTGGTCGAGGGGGACGATTTGATTGTCGAGGGCGCAGACAATTTTCCGGCTGGCGGAGCTCTCATCGAGACTAGGCTAGACCACCGCACCGCGATGGCATTCCTCGTCTTGGGACTCGCCGCCAACGAGCCGGTGCGCATTGACGATGCCGCGCCGATCACTACTAGTTTTCCGGGTTTCCTCTCTCTAATGAACGGGCTCGGCTGCACGATGAGAGAGGAGGCGTGACGGGTCGCACTTTCGTTATTGCGATCGACGGACCCGCCGCCTCGGGCAAGAGCACGCTTGCGCGCCGCCTCGCCCAGCATTTCGGTTTCGCCCACCTCGACACCGGAGCGCTGTATCGGGCGACGGCTTTTCTGGTTCTTGAGCAAGGTGGCGACCCGGCCGATCCCGTGACCGCTGCGAGGGCTGCCGGCCTTGTCCATCTTCGGCTACTCTTGGATCCACGGCTGCGAGGCGAGGCGGTTTCGGCGGCGGCTTCCATAGTCGCCGCGATCCCCTGCGTCCGACGTGCGCTGCTCGACCTGCAGCGGAATTTTGCAGCCCATCCCCCTCAGCCTGCCGAGGGTGCGATCCTCGACGGTCGCGACATTGGATCGGTCGTCTGTCCGGAGGCCGAGGTAAAGCTGTTCGTCACTGCCAGCGCCGAGGAGCGCGCCCGGCGCCGGGTCGAAGAGTTGCGGCGACAGGGCGCGGCAGCTATATTGGAGGATGTCCTGCAGGATCTGAAGGAACGCGACGCGCGCGACATCGAGCGTCGAGCCGCCCCGTTGATCGCGGCGCCCGATGCTGCTGTTATCGATACGACGATGCTTGACGCCGATGCTGTCTTTGAGCGCGTCTCCAATCTTATCGCCCGCGCGCTGGCTGTGCAGCGCTGACGGGGTGCTCGCCCCCTTTGGTTGCAGGACCGGGTTCAAGCGGCTGCGCCCGATCGTACAGCGGCCGCGCGCTCCGTATCGATCCCGGCGGGGTGGCTTTGCCGTTTGGCCCGGGATCGAGGAGAAGGAATGGCTCTAGAAGTACAGACCGCGGAGGCGCCTGCGAAGGAGACTTTTGCCGCGCTTCTTGATGAATCGCTGGGTGTCGCGAGCAGTCTCGAAGGCACCGTCGTCAAAGGTCGGGTCATCGCTATAGAGAATGATGCCGTGCTGATCGACGTCGGCCTCAAATCGGAGGGGCGCGTGCCGCTGAAAGAGTTCGCCGCTGGAGGCGCTCAGCCCGATCTCCATGTCGGCGATACTGTCGAGGTCTTTCTTGAGCGGATGGAGGACAAGAACGGGGAGGCTCAGCTGTCGCGTGAGAAGGCGCGCCGTGAGGAGGCCTGGAGCCAGCTGGACAAGAGCTTTCAGGCGAACGAGCGGGTGACTGGAGTGATTTTCGGCCGGGTCAAGGGCGGGTTTACGGTCGACCTTAGTGGCGCCATCGCTTTCTTGCCGGGCAGCCAAGTCGACATACGTCCCGTGCGCGACATAACTCCGCTCCTCGGATCGCCGCAACCGTTCCAGATCCTCAAGATGGATCGCTCGCGGGGCAACATCGTTGTGTCACGCCGCGCGGTGCTCGAGGAAAGTCGCGCCGAGCAACGCTCCGAACTCGTCGCCAGTCTCAAGGAGGGCCAGATCCTTAACGGCGTCGTCAAGAACATCACCGATTACGGCGCCTTTGTCGATCTCGGTGGGGTCGACGGGCTGTTGCATGTCACCGACATCGCTTGGCGCCGCATCAACCATCCGTCGGAGGCGCTCAACATCGGCCAGACCGTTAAGGTCCAGGTCATTCGCTTCAACCCAGAGACGCAGCGCATCTCGCTTGGCATGAAACAGCTCGAGGCCGATCCTTGGGAGGGTGTGGAGCTCAAATACCCGGCCGGGGCCAGGTTCCGCGGCCGCGTCACCAACATCACCGATTACGGCGCCTTTGTCGAGCTGGAGCCAGGGGTCGAAGGGCTCGTCCACGTCTCCGAGATGAGCTGGACCAAGAAGAATGTGCACCCCGGCAAGATCGTCTCGACCAGCCAGGAGGTCGAGGTGATGGTGCTCGATGTCGATCCCCAGAAGCGCCGGATCAGCCTCGGTCTGAAGCAGACGCTCGCCAATCCGTGGGAAGCCTTTGTCGAGGAACACCCTGTCGACAGCGAGCTCGAAGGCGAGGTTCGCAACATTACCGAGTTCGGTCTGTTCGTTGGCCTGCCCGGCGATATCGACGGTATGGTCCACCTCTCCGACATCGATTGGAACCGTCCCGGCGAGGAGGCAATCAATAATTACCACAAGGGCGAGGTTGTGCGCGTCAGGGTGCTAGACGTCGATATCGACAAGGAGCGCATAAGCCTCGGCATCAAACAGCTCGCAGCCGATCCGTTTGAGGCCGGTATGACCAAGCTCAAGAAGGGAGAGGTCGTCACCGGTACGATCGCCGCGCTTACTGAAGGTGGTGTCGAGGTGACGATCGGCGACGGTGTGCCCGGTTTCATCCGCAAGTCGGAGCTGTCTCGCGATCGTAGTGAACAGCGCCCGGATCGTTTCGCCGTCGGCGAGAAGGTCGATGCCAAAGTGACGGCTATCGACCGCTCCACTCGGAAGGTAACACTGTCAATCAAGGCCCGTGAGGTGGATGAGGAGAAGCGAGCGATGGCCGAGTTTGGTTCTTCCGATTCCGGTGCCAGCCTCGGCGATATCCTCGGAGCTGCGATAAACCGCGCCCGCCGGCAGGGCGAGATTGAGGAGAAGAGCGAAGAGAAGAGCCGATAGCGCTGTCGGAACCCTCACCCACACGGGTAAGGCTATTGGCGTCCGTCCCTTGACGGTCGCCGGAGGCTTTGGCACGCTGATGACCTTGCCATATGAGCACGGGCGCAGCGATGACGAAATCGGAGCTCGTACAAAAGCTTGCCGAAGCCAATCCGCATTTGTACCAGCGCGACGTCGAGGTCATCGTGACGGCAATCTTCGACGAGATTGCGGCGGCGCTGGCTCGCGGCGACCGTGTCGAACTACGCGGGTTTGGGGCATTTTCGGTCAAGCGCCGGGACGCTCGCATCGGCCGCAACCCGCGTACCGGCGACAGTGTGAGCGTCGCCGAGAAACATATTCCGTTCTTCAAGACCGGCAAGCAGCTCCGCGACCGGTTGAACCAGAGTGCGCGCCAGGCGTAACCCAGTGCGGTCACCCGCCGAATCGGTCTGATGAAGGTGGTCTACTGGGCGGTGACGCTGGTTGCTGCCGCTCTTTTGATCCCGTTTGCGCTCTCCAACCGTGAACCCGTATCGCTCGGGTTCTGGCCCTTACCGTTTTTGGTCGACCTGCCACTCTACCTCCTCGTCCTGTTGCTGTTGCTGGCAGGCTTTGTCATCGGAGCCGCTGCCGCCTGGATCGCCGGGCGGCGCACACGGCGCGAGTCGAGGCGTCGTCGCCGACGCGTTGAAGCGCTCGAGCGCGAGCTTGTGGCGGCACGGTCCCAACTGGAGGACCGGGCTGGGCAAGGAAAGTCGGGGGTGCCGGCATGAAGCCTCGGTAGAAATCGAGTATTCGCGGTCGCGAGGTTGACGTTTTGTTGACCTATACCATGCGAGGCGAGAGTAAAGTTCGCGCCGTCGCTGAAACCGCGTGGTCGACGAGGCTCCATCCGGCCGAGCAGGCGCGCGAGATTTCGAGGAAGAGAAATGATTTACCCGGTCGTTCTTTCCGGCGGTTCGGGCACCCGGCTGTGGCCGATGTCCCGCACGCTCTACCCGAAGCAATTGCTGACGCTGCTCGGCCGGGACAGCCTGTTGCAGCAAACGGTGCGGCGGGTTGCGAATGAAGGCCGGTTTGCCGCACCCCTCCTCGTCGCCAATGAAGAACATCGGTTCATCATCGCCGAGCAACTGCGCGAGATTGCGGTCGTGCCACTCTCGCTGTTGCTCGAGCCGGTCGGCCGAAACACTGCGCCCGCTGTGTGCGTCGCCGCGCTGGCACTGAGCGAGTCAGATCCCGATCCGCTGATGCTGGTGATGCCCTCCGACCATACGATCGGCGATTCGCGGGCCTTCCTCGCCGCCGTCGAGCTCGCTGCGGCCGCGGCACGCAGCGGCGCCTTGGTCAGCTTTGGCATCGCCCCCGAGCGCGCCGAGATCGGCTATGGCTATATCCGGCGCGGTGGAACGTTAGAGGCTGAAGGTGTCTTTACCGTCGCCGAGTTCGTCGAGAAACCCGGTCCGGAGCAGGCGAAACAATATCTCGCTTCCGGCGAATACTGCTGGAATAGCGGGATCTTTCTGTTCCCCGCGCGGCTCTATATCGACGAGCTCGAGCGTCTGCGGCCCGACATGGTTGCCGCCTGCCGGCGCGCGCTGGCCGAGGGGCGGCGGGATAGCGACTTCATCCGGCTGGACAAGGATGCGTTTTCCGCGTGTGACAGCGATTCGATCGACTATGCGGTGATGGAAAAGACGCGCTGCGCGGCCCTCGTGCCGGTCGCTATGGGATGGAGCGACATCGGCTCCTGGGACGCCCTATGGGAGATGAGCGCCAAGGATCGCGACGGCAATTCGATCGAGGGCAACGTCCTCGCAGAGGACACCCGCAACTGCTATCTGCGCTCCGAGGCAGGGCTCGTCGCGGCAATCGGCATCGAGGATCTTGTCGTAGTCGGGACCGCCGACGCGGTTATGGTGGCGCCGCGCAGGCGCACTCAGGACGTGAAAAAACTGGTGGCTCGGCTGATCAGCGAGCGACGAGATGAGGCCGATGCGCTACCGACCGTCCATCGCCCATGGGGCAGTTTCACTTCGCTGCACAATGGCCATCGGGTGCAGGTCAAGCATATCATCGTAAAGCCCGGTGGGAAGCTGTCATTGCAGATGCACCATCATCGCGCCGAGCATTGGATCGTCGTCCAGGGCACCGCCAAGATCCGTCGCGGCGAGGAGGAGATGATGCTGTCCGAGGACCAATCGACCTATATCCCGCTCGGGACGGCACATCGGCTCGAAAACCCCGGCAAGATCCCGCTACATCTGATCGAAGTACAGTCGGGAAGCTATCTCGGCGAGGACGACATCATCCGTCTCGAAGACAGCTACGGCAGAAGCTGACGGACTCTGCGCGCGGGCTCCGTGCACACCGGCGGAGGAACTCCTATACCTCGGTCTCGGCGCCGGTGCGCTCAGTGATCAGACCATAGTGCTCGATGCGTCGGTGTTTCTCGAAATTGAAGATCGTGCGCCTGAGATACTCACCGAGGTCGAGGTCCAGGGTGGCAGCAATAATCTCATCATCCTCGCCGAGAGCGCGGGCAGCAATCTCGCCGGTCGGCGCGACGATCACCGAGCCGCCGATCAGACCATAACCATCCTCCTTGCCCGCTTTCGCCGCCGCGAGGATCCAAGCGGCGTTTTGGTAGGCGTTCGCCTGCATCGAGATTAGGTGGTGGAACATGCGCAGATGCACGGGCTCGGGA
>JAFAHQ010000420.1 GCA_019237135.1 Alphaproteobacteria bacterium | reverse complement strand
CCGCTCGGGTGGTCCGGAGAACACCGCAGCCATGCCGCGCTGCACGACGACGGCACAGCGCACCGCATCGAGGGCGCTGGCGAACTCGACCAGCATGCCGTCACCCGTGGTCTTGACGATGCGCCCGCGGTGTTCCTTGATCTTGGGGTCGATCAGCTCGCCTCGATGGCGCTTCAGCGCGACGAGCGTGCCTTCCTCGTCAGCTTCCATCAGCCGTGAGTAGCCGGCCACATCGGCCGCCAGGATCGCGGCGATCCGCCGGGCCGCAGCCGCCTCGCGCTCGGGCATGCCGCGGCGCAATACGCTCTTGACCCTTGCCAAGAGCTCGCGCGGCTGGAACGGCTTGGTGATGTAGTCGTCGGCGCCGGTCTCCAGCCCGACGACGCGGTCCACCGTGTCGGCGGCCGAGGTCACCATGATGATGCCGATGCGACCGCTTCTCTCGCGCAGCCAGCGGGCCAGCGCGAACCCATCTTCGCCCGGCAGGTGGACATCGAGCAATACCAGCGCCGGCGGTTCGTGCTCGACGAGCCGGTGCAATGCAGCGCCGCTGTCGACGGCGCTGACCCGGAAATTCTGCTCGGCGAGATAATCGGCGAGCAATTGCCGCTGCGTCGCCTCGTCTTCGACCACAACGATATGGGGCCGCGGATCCATGGCCTCTCTGCCGGCAAACTGGCGACAACCCGCCGCCTTGATTAACTCTGCCGTGGGCCGGAGCTGGTGTCCAGCTTTGCCCTACCCAGAGTGGACACAGGGTGGGGGTTGATGACCGATGGCGACTTCGTTATATCAGACTAGTGTAAGACCAGTCGGAATATCGCATGCCCACTGATATTGGTGCCTACGAGGCAAAAACTCATCTACCTAAGCTGCTCGAACGGGTCGCCCGGGGCGAGCGCTTCACGATCACCAAGCATGGGCGTCCGATCGCGAGGCTCGTGCCAATCGAGCGGACCGGCCCGGATCGTCGGCGCGAAGCCGTCGAACGGCTCAAAGTGTTCGCCGATGGCCATACCTTGGATGTGCCGGTCAAGCAACTTATCAACGAAGGCCGGAGGTGACGGAACTCGTAATCGACGCGTCCGTAGCCCTAGCTTGGTGCTTTAGCGATGAACGGACCGAGGCCGCCATCAGGTTGCTGGAGCGTCTGGCTGCTGAGGCAGCTTCCGTTCCGGCCATATGGCATCTGGAAATCGCGAATGTGTTGGCACTGAGCGAACGCCGCCGGCGGACCACCCCGACGCGCAGCGCTGAATTTATCGCTTTGCTGGAAACGCTGGAGATCGTCATCGACGAAGAGACGCCGACACGCGCTCTTGGTCGTGTGCTCGATCTCGCGCGGGAGGAGCGGCTGACGGCTTATGACGCCGCCTATCTGGAGCTGGCGATGCGGCTCGGCGTTCCGCTCGCTTCCAAAGACGTCGATTTGTGCGACGCCGCCGAGCGCTTGGGTGTGAGCGTGCTCAGGGCCGCTTGACGACCGGCTTCCAGATCGGCGAAGACGGCATCATGCGCCCGCGGCCCGTGCGGCAAGGCAGAGCTCAGGCGGCGCTCTCGATCCGCCGTGCTATCCATTGATTGAGGCTCAGCCCCTCGGACTGGGCGCGCATCGCTGCTCGACGGTGCGTATCGGGACTGACGCGAAGCGGGATCCTGCCGCTGTAGGGCCGGTCCGCCGGCTCGCCGCGCTGGGCGCAGAAGGCAAGATAATCATCAATGCTGTCACGGAAGGCTCGCTCCACTTCGGCGAATGTCGTTCCCTCGAAGGTGATTACATCACGCAACCCGGCAACGCGGCCGAAGAAGACCCCGTCTTCCGCCTCGATGGTGCCGATATAGCCTTTATATTCCAACATCAGCGCTCCTCCTCCGGCCTCACACCGGCCGCGGCAAGAAAATCTCGGACGGCACGTACCAGGCCTCGCCTCGTTTCGGGACTTGGATGCGGTCGATGGAAGACGGCACGCACGTCAGCCAAGACGACGTGGACCCGACTTCCGGCACCCTCGCTGACTTCGGCCCTGGCGGCGCGCAGCAACGCCTCGATGTCGCGCCAGCGCAGATCGGCGGGGGTCGGATCCGCGAAGATCCGCCCGAGGGTGCGACGGTGACGGCTGTTCATGATATCGTGATATCACAAATGGATATCATGATGTGCCGGTCAATACCGAGCGCGGCCATACTCGGCGTTGACGCACCCGAACAAGCTGGTATCTATCTCGATAGCTATCAAAAGAGGGATCGTGAACGTGGGCGAGACCAAGACCGCCAAGCTGTTCACCCATGGCCGCAGCCAGGCGGTTCGGCTTCCCAAGGAGTTCCGGCTGCCCGGAAAGGAGGTCCGGGTGAGCCGGGTCGGCCATCGCGTGATTTTGGAGCCGATCGCGCGCAGCCCGGCGGACGTTGCCGCGGTCTTCGCCGAGATCGATCGGCTCCTGGCGGGCGAGCCCTTCCCCGACGTCCGGCCAGCAGACGATCCGCCCGTCGCGCCTGACAAGCGCGCCCTCTTCGAGGCATGAAGTGTCTGGACACGAACGCTGTCATCGCGGTGCTCAACAACCGCCCGGCCAGCGCACGCGGCCGGCTCGCACAAGAGCTCGCGAGCGGCGAGCGCGTCGGTATTTCGACCGTTGCGCTGTTTGAGCTGATCTACGGCTGCGAGAAGAGCGCACAGCGGGCGCGCAACGAGGCGGCGCTGCGCTCCTTGCTCACACTGGATGTCGAACCGCTGCCGTTCGAGCTCGCCGACGCCGAGCACGCCGGCGCGATCCGCGCGCAGCTCGAGCGCTCCGGCACGCCGATCGGCCATTATGACTTGCTGATCGCCGCGCAAGCTCGCCGACATGGCGCAACTCTCGTGACCGCCAATCAACGCGAATTCGCGCGCGTGCCCGGGCTCGATGTCATGGACTGGGTGACAGCATAGGAAAACGCGTGCCGCTGTTACGGTCCAAGGCCTAGCCTGACCCATGACGGAGCCGACCGAGGACAGCATGCGGCGCTTTTCTCTCACCGAGCAGCGTTCCGAGGAGGTTTAAATGCCGATGCGTCTCGAAGGCTCCTGTCGCTGCCGTGCGATCAGCTTCAGCGTCGACAGCCACACGCCGTACCCGTATCAGCGCTGCTATTGCTCGATCTGCCGCAAGAGCGCGGGTGGCGGCGGATACGCGATCAATATCATGGGCATAGCCGATACTCTCAGAGTGAAAGGCAAAACTGCGCTCGGGGTATGGAATGCACCAATCGACGGCCGTAGGGGTTCGGCCGACCGGCATTACTGCAAGCACTGCGGCACGCCGCTCTGGGTCAGCGATGAGCAATGGCCTGAGCTGGTACACCCGTTTGCCTCGGCGATCGATACGGAGCTGCCGAAGGCGCCTTGGAGCGTGCATCTGCTGCTGCGCGACAGAGCGAGCTGGGTCGAGCCGCAGATCGGCCCGAACGACGACTGCTTCGATGGCTATCCCGAATTGTCGATCGAGAATTGGCACAAAAAACAGGGGCTGTGGATCGAATGACTGCATTGCCGCTCGGCAGGCAGCGCGCGAGGCACCTTGCACCACTGTTTCGCTGATAATCACGATGTTGCGGACCACCGCATCTTTTGGGCGGCCGCAACACGTCGATTGTGATCCGCCTCGGCGATACAGACGATACCAAACGCTAGCGCCGCGACACAGCGCCGACACCGAGAAATGATAGGCTAGCGCGTTCCGCACCAGCGAGGACTCCGATGGATTTGCTTTCTTCGGCGCCGAACGTACCCCCCGAGACGCCGGACGAGACGATCCGGCGACTGACCGCCGAACTGCGCGAGGCGCTCGACCAGCAGGCGGCGACGACCGAAATCCTCGAGGTCATCAACCGCTCGCCCGGCGAACTCACGCCGGTGGTCGACACGATTCTTGAGAAGGCGCACACGCTATGCGGGGCGGCCCGCGGGGCGCTCGTCACCTTTGATGGGGATTGGTTTCGCGCCATTGCGACCCGCGGAATGCCCGAGCGCTTCGCGGAACTCATACGCGGCGGGTTCCCGCTCCTCCCGGGCAGCCCCATGGATGCGCTCCTGCGGGGCGACCCCTTTGTCCATATTCCCGACCTGGCGGCGGTCGCGGCGCAGAGCCCGCCTGAGGTCGCCCGTGTGATTCGGCCGGCTCTCGAGATCGCTGGCACCCGCACGATCCTGATGGTGCCGCTGCGCAGAGACGGCGTGCTGCTCGGTTATATTGCTTGCTATCGTACCGAAGTCCGGCCGTTCAGTGAGAAGCAGATCGCGCTGTTGCAGAATTTCGCGGCGCAGGCGGTTATCGCGATGGAGAATGCGCGGCTCCTGACCGAGACGCGCGAAGCCCTGGAGCAGCAGACCGCGACCGCCGAGGTATTGGGAGTTATCAATGGCTCGCCGGGCGATCTGGCACCGGTGTTCGACGCGATCCTGGAGAAGGCACACACACTGTGCGACGCCGCGTACGGCAGCTTAGGGCTTTATGACGGCGAGAGGTTTCGAGCGGTCGCTGTAAATTCCGTTTCGGAAGCGTTCGCCGAACGGCTGCGGGAGGGATTCTCCGCGGCTGGCAATCCCGCCGAGCCGTTGCTACACGGGGCCCCCTTTGTCCACATCCCAGATATGGCCGAGATGGACCATCCCATGCCACGGATGGCCGTCGAGCTCACCGGCGCGCGCACCTCTCTGGCCGTACCGTTGCGTAAAGACAATGTACTGCTCGGCATTATCACAGCCGTGCGTCAGGAGGTGCGTCCGTTCTCGGAGAAGCAGATCGCACTGTTGCAGAATTTCGCGGCGCAGGCTGTGATCGCGATGGAGAACGCGCGGCTCTTGACCGAGACGCGCGAGGCACTTGAGCAGCAGACCGCGACGGCGGAGGTATTGCAGGTCATCAACTCCTCGCCGGGCGACCTCGCCCCGGTGTTCGATACGATGCTCGACAAAGCCATGCGGCTTTGCGAGGCCAGCTTTGGCGTAATGCATAAGTACGATCGCGGGAGTTTCTACCCGCTTGCACTACGCGGGGTCCCCGTCGCGTATTCGGAGTTGCTACTTCGCGAACCGCTGAAATTCGGCCCAGATACAGCACTCGGCCGAATCGAAGCTGGTGAGGATGTTATAATTTCCACCGACGCAGCAATAGATTACGCGCAAGCGTCCCCGCTCATCAAGACTCTGCAAGAGCTCGGCGGTATCCGAAGCGTGGTCTTCGTATCGCTGCGCAAGGATGGTGCTCTTCTCGGTGTTCTGATCGCCTATCGCCAAGAACCTCGGCCATTCTCCGACAAACAGATCGCGCTATTGCAGAATTTCGCGGCGCAGGCGGTCATTGCAATGGAAAACGCGCGGCTCATCACCGAGACGCGCGAGGCGTTGGAGCAGCAAACCGCCACCGCCAAGGTGTTGCAGGTCATCAACTCCTCGCCCGGCGACCTCGCGCCCGTGTTCGACGCCGTGCTGCAGAAGGCCGTAAGCCTGACCGAGGCCGTTTATGGCCATTTGTGGCGCTTCGACGGAGAGCATTTCCATCCCTGGCGATCGCACGGCGACCCGCAATTTGCGGGATGGTTCGAGGATCTCGGCCCCGTCCGGCCGAACCCGGACGGTGACGGCTTTCTCGGGCGCGTGGTGCGGGGCGAGAATGTCCTTTACATCGCCGATGTCAGGGATACAGAAGCCTACCGCACCGGCTATGCCCCGGTCACCGGTCTCGCCGATGTCGGCGGCGGCCGCAGCGTGCTGACGGTCGCATTACGCAAGGATCACACTGTACTCGGAGTGCTGACCGTCTATCGCCGCGAGGTCAAGCAGTTCTCGGACAAGCAGATTTCCTTGCTCCAAAACTTCGCTGCGCAGGCGGTCATCGCGATCGAAAATGCGCGGCTCCTAACCGAGACGCGCGAAGCCCTGGAGCGGCAAACCGCAACCGCCGAAATTCTGCGCGTCATCTCTGGGTCACCGACCGATCTGCAACCGACGCTCGATACGATCGCCGCGAGCGCCACGGTTCTCACAGGCGCGGCGAATGGCGCCGTTTCCCGGTTTGACGGCTCTTTAGTCCATTTCGCCGCGCATTACGGCTGGATAGTTGAGGAATCGGAGGCCGTCCGGCGCGATTATCCACGTCCTCCCGGCCGGGAAAGCACGACCGGGCGCGCTATCCTGACGCGGGAAGCCGTACACGTCCCCGACGCTACCATTGACCCCGAGTATGGGCTTCGCAGCGCCCTCCGGACGGGGATGCGTACCGGCCTATCCGTACCGATCCTTCAGGATGGCAATCCAGTCGGTGCGATCACGGTAACCCGGCGTGAGGTCGCGCCATTCTCCGAGGCGCAGATCAGCCTCCTCAAGACCTTCGCCGATCAGGCGGTCATCGCAATCGAGAATGTCCGGTTGTTCAACGAGCTGAGCGACCGAACCCGCGACTTGCAAGAAGCTCTCGAGCAGCAGACCGCGACTGCCGAGGTATTGCAGGTCATCAACTCCTCGCCAGGCGACTTGGCGCCGGTGTTCGACTCCATCCTGGAAAAGGCGCACGCCCTCTGTGGCGCCCCCCTAGGTTCGTTGGTGCTTTACGACGGCGAGAAGCTACGCGCGGTCGCCACGAAAGGATATCCACAAGAATACGACGCAATCGCGCGCCAGGGGTTCTCGCCAACCTCGGTTTTCGGGCGGCTGCTGAGCGGCGAGCCGTGCGTTCAGCAGCCTGACCCCGCCGCGGGTTGGCTC
>JAFAHQ010000016.1 GCA_019237135.1 Alphaproteobacteria bacterium | reverse complement strand
TTGACCATACGGTTACTTAACCAGACGGTTTGCGCAGCATGTTGCCGGATCACCTCAGCACCACCTACTCGGCTCTCGCCGATCCGACGCGACGCGCGATTCTCGCGCGGCTGGCGGCGGGCGAGGCCACGGTCGGCGAGCTCGCCGAGCCGTTTGCGATGAGCCTTCCCGCCGTCTCCAAGCACTTGAAGGTGCTGGAGCGCGCCGGGCTGATCGCGCGCCGCCGCCAGGCGCAGCGGCGGCCCTGCCGGATCGAGGCGGGTCCGCTCAGGGACGCCGCCCAGTGGCTTGAGCACTACCGCCGTTTCTGGGACGACAGCTTTGAGCGCCTCGACGAGTATCTTGGCGAATTGCGGAGCGCGGAGAGACAAGATGGCGATAACAGCTGACGCCGCTGCTCTCTTCACGGAGCCCGAACTCGTCATCACCCGGATCTTCGAGGCACCGCGCCGGCTGGTGTTCAAGATGTGGACCAAACCCGAGCACCTCGTGCACTGGTGGGGACCTCGGGGCTTTGTAACGATTTCCAGCCGCATGGACGTCCGTCCGGGCGGCGCCTGGTTCCGCCGCCTGCGCGCACCCGACGGGTCCGAGCATTGCAAGCATGGCGTGTACCGTGAGGTCGTCGCGCCGGAGCGTCTCGTCTTCACCTATGTCACGGACGACCCCGAGGGCAATCTCGCACCCGGGACACTGGTGACGGTGTCCTTCGCCGATCTCGGCGGCAGAACCAGGGTCACCTTGCATCAGGCCGCGTTCCAGTCCGTCGCGGCGCGCGATGATCATCGTCGCGGTTGGACGAGCGCTCTCGAGCGCTTTGCCGCATATTTGTCAGCGAACGCGGTGTAACCCCAACAACCCTGCGCGAAAGCTGATAGACGCGCTATTCTCGATTCGACCTGACCAGGCCGGAGTTCGAGATGAAGGCTATGGTGCTGCGCGAGCACGGCGCGGGCGGATTGCGCTACGAGACGGATTTCCCGGATCCGGCGCCCGGCGTGGGCGACGTGGTGGTGCGGGTCCGCGCCGCCGCGCTCAATTACCACGACGTTTTCACCCGCCGTGGCATGCCGGGGATCAAGATCTCGATGCCGGCGATCATGGGCCTCGATGTTGCCGGCGAGATCGCTGCGGCAGGTCCCAGCGTTGGCGGTTGGAGGGTGGGCGACCGGGTGCTCGGCGATCCGATCAATCGGGTCGAGGGCGGGCTGACCGGCGAGACGGTGCATGGTGGGCTCGCCGAATATTGCCGCCTGCGCGCGCATCAGCTCGTCAAGATCCCCGATGGCGTCGGTTTTGAGGAAGCCGCCGCACTCCCCTGCGCCTATGGCACGGCGCGGCGAATGATGTTCACCAACGGCCGAGTGACGGCGGGCGAAAAGGTGCTGATCCTCGGTGCTTCCGGCGGTGTCGGGGTGTGCTGCGTCCAGCTCGCCAAGCTCGCCGGTGCCACCGTGATCGCCGCCACCGGGTCGGCGGAGAAGGCCGCTCGGCTGCGGGCACTGGGTGCCGACGAAACGATCAACTACACGCAAGAAGATTTCGTCCAAGCGATCTACGAACGTTACGGCAAGCCGGCGCGGCGTGGTCCCGGCAGCGACCGCGGCGCCGACGTGGTCGTCAATTATACCGGCGGCGACACTTGGACCCGCAGTCTGCGGGTCCTGCGCGTCGGCGGCAGGCTGTTAACCTGTGGCGCCACTGCCGGCTACGACCCGCCGGAAGACATCCGCTTCATCTGGACATTCGAGCTGCAGATCATCGGTTCCAACGGCTGGGCGCGCGAGGATGTTAAGGCATTGCTCGACATGGTGCAGTCGGGCCGGCTCAAGGCCGTCGTCGACGGCACCTATCCCCTCGAACGCGCCGTGGAAGCACTGGCACGGCTGGAGAACCGCCAGGTCTTCGGCAAGCTCGTGATCGTGCCATGAGCGATCTGCCGCTCGGCAAGGAAGAGATCCAAGAGCGCCTCCGGCAATCGGCTTTCATCGAGCTGCTGAACCTGACGGTGCTGAGTGCCGACCCGGTCAAGCAGCAGCTGGTAATGCGTGCCGCAATGCGGCCGGAATTCGAGCGCGGGCGCGGCAGCGGCCAATGGCACGGCGGGCCGATCGCAGCGATCATCGACACGGTCGGCGATTATGCATTGGTGATGCTATTGGGCCGGCCACTGCCGACAGTGAATTTCCGCGTCGATTACCTGCGCCCGGCGATCGACACCGCGCTGGTCGTCACCGCCACGGTGCGGCGCAGCGGCCGAGTGGTGGGTGTCGTCGATGTCGATGTGGCGAACGAGGCGGGCCAGCTGCTGGCGATCGGCCGTGCCACTTACGCCACAGCAGCGTGATTTGGAGTTTAGCCTCGCAAGGAGTGAACCCGATGACCGCAGAATTGCCGAAGGTGACATTGCCCGGCGGCGAGCACGTGCCGGCGCTCGGCCAGGGAACCTGGCACATGGGCGAGACCCGCCGCCGAATGGCCGAAGAGGCAGCCGCGGTGCGGCTCGGGATCGAGCTCGGCATGACCTTGATCGATACCGCCGAGATGTATGGCAGCGGCGGCGCCGAGGAGATGGTCGCCCGGGCCGCCGCGGGGCTGCGCGACGAGCTCTTTATCGTCAGCAAGGTCTATCCGCACAACGCCTCACGCGCCGGTGTGGTCGCCGCCTGCGAGCGCAGCCTCGAGCGGCTGCGTACCGACCGGATCGACCTCTATTTGTTGCATTGGCGCGGCTCGATCCCGCTTACCGAGACGCTCGCAGGCTTCGAGCAGCTCCTGCGCGACGGCAAGATCCGGCATTACGGCGTCAGCAATTTCGACCGTGCCGACATGGCAGAATGGGTGGCACTGCGGGGCGGCGAGACTGTCGCGGCCAACCAGGTGCTCTACAACCTGTCGCGCCGCGGCCCCGAATGGGATCTTTTGCCGTGGTGCCGCGAGCGCGGCATCGCGATCATGGCTTACACGCCGCTCGGCCAGGGCAGCCTGCTCCGCGACCGCACACTCGCCGAGGTCGCCCGCCGACGGAATGCGACACCGGCGCAGGTGGCGCTCGCCTGGCTCTTGCGGCAGCAGGGCACGATCGTGATCCCGAAAGCGGCGCGCCTCGAGCATGTGCGCGACAACCGCGGCGCGCTCGATGTGGTACTGACTGAGGACGACCTCTTGGCGCTCGATCGCGCCTTCCCGCCGCCGAAAGGCAGGAGTTCGCTCGGGATGCTCTGACCCAGCCGGGGGTTTATTGCGCCGCTGTGCCGGCTTCGCTAGTGTGACCAGCGGGGAGGGGTGGCCGAGCGGTCGAAGGCGCATGCCTGGAGAGCGTGTAGACGGTGATGAATCGTCTCGCGGGTTCGAATCCCGCCCCCTCCGCCATTTACCTTCCTAACATGCTGATAACACTTTATTTCTCGGATTCTCGGGTGGCTCCTAGCCCGCGGCACCATCGGACGGCATCGCTCGGGAGTGCGTCGAGGACACCTCTTTGACGCAAGCCGGTGAGTGACTGCGCTATGTGTTAACGTGAATGTACTCGTCGCGCCCTGGACCTAGATCCCGAGAGGAGATTGGCGGATGGCGAGAAAAGGCGATAGCGCCCGATCACCTTCGGCGAATCCGCGCACCCACAATTGACTGGGGTGATCGTGTTATCGCTTGGGCTGTGGATAGAGATCTGGAGCGTTTTCACATCTTTGTATTCGGTTGTGTTTCGATAGACTTACGTTTCTTCCGCGGATCCTTACGACGCCCATTCACACCAGCCGCTCATGAGGCGCGGGTACTCCCCGCGCGATGTTTGCCACTGCATGCTCACCGCCTACCGATCATCACGTCGGCAACATGACCTTGGTCAGTGTGGGGAGAGCCGACGCCGTGGGCGGTCGTGTGAACTTGATTGGGTGGTTTATCGTAGCTGCCGTCTGCCTCAGCCCGATTCTAATTTTTTGGATCGGCGGTATCCTCGGCCGCTTTCTGCGACGCAAGCAGCAGTCGCGTGTGCTAAGGTGCGGCGCTGTCGTTGGCGATCAGTCAGGATCGACCCCACGGGATAAAGCCGTCGATCCGAAATGACCGCGCTCGGTCATCGATCCGCGCAACGTTCACGTTCGTAATGCACCTCGCGAAGACGATATTCCAATCGACCGCGCTCCTCGCCATAAGGCGGCGCGTAGGCCAAACGCTCGCGGATCTCGTGTTCTTGGTGTCTCAGATGCTCGCAATGCTCCCGCCTCTCCCGATCGTAATCCCAATGTTCCTGGTGCTGCGGGCCAACTCCGGGTTGCCAAGGTACTGGGATTTGTAGGTAGGGCGGAGTTTGAGCATAAACTGCCTGAGGGAGCGCGCTCGAGAGCAGCGCGGCGAGTGCGGCAAAGCTGAAATTCATATTCGTTACTCCCAGAGTAAACACCCAATAACGTTCAATGGGCGGTGAAGACCGTCACAAGGCGACAGAGAACATCTGCAGGTTATGTGCTACCAAAGATTAATTCGTCGTTACCAGGCTCCTTACCAAGTCGGATCTCCAGATTGAGCCGGAATAATCCTTCGCAGATTGGCGAGCGCCCTGGGCAATCCGCAGCCACGTGGGTTTGTTGCCTTAACTCGATCGTAAGCTCCGATCGGGCAAAGTTTGGCGACGCTGACGTAACGTTGCCCGGACAGCGCGTTTGCGTGAGCGGGTCCCTAAACTACTTTCGCCAAAGGCCCGAGATGATACCGAGCGACCCGAGCCAGCTGAGTTATTATCCCCGACCCAGTACCGTCGACCTTCGATGAAGAGTTCAGACCAGCTTTCTAATAGGAATATTTGACGCGGGCGGGCAGTTGGACCCCTTCTTTCCGGCAGCCGCTCGTTGATGCCCCAGTCGCCCCGGTGGAGACGATAGCATGGGCAGTGTTCCAATCTGGGCTCAGTGGTCGATTATCGGGGCTGGCGTATTGCTCTGCCCCTTGCTTCTGTTGTTATCGGCTTGCGTCCTTGGCTGGTTGCTGTTTCACAAGCTCTGGGTCAGCCCCCGCAGGAGCGTCTCGGTCGAGACGCGACGTCGCGTCCTTTAGGCTCTGTCTCTCCGACGCATGGCCTCGATCTTGGGGCGGCGCGCCGCTAAGGCCGCAGCGATGCTCAGGCAGGACAGCACGGCAAAGCACTGTAGCGCTCGATGGTAGCTGCCGGTCCAGTCGTGCAACGCCCCCGATAGAAGCGGACCTGAGGCTTGCGCCATCACTTGCACAGACAACGCGATGCCACGGATCGCCGCAAAATTCGCCCGGCCGAAATAGTCGGCCCAGGCGATTGGCAGCAATGTCAGAACGCCGCCAATCCCGAGGCCGAAAAGTGCTGCGGCGGCGTATCCCTGTCGTGCCGACGATACTCCGATCATCGCGAGCGTACCGGCAGTGAGAAAGCCGCCGATCAGCGCGAGCGGATAGCGGATTGGCACCCTGCGCGGCAACAGCCCGCAGATGGCGCTGGCGACGGCCGACATCAGCGAGAACGTGCTGACGGTCGTTGCGGCAATAGTCGGATCGATGCCGCGTTCGATCAGGTGCGCCGCCTGCTGCAGGCTCACCCCAGCCTGCACCGGATAGACCAATACGGTATAAAGCAGCAACAACCAGAAAGCCGAGGTGCCGAGCGCTTGCTTGCGCGAGAAACTCGGTTCCGGGTAGAGGGTCGGCGACATTTTGCTGGCGTCGCCGGGGGCGGACGCCCGCCTGTCGGGGACCAACCCCAAATCCTCCGGGCGGCGCACCATAAACAGCCAAACCGGCAGGAAACCGATCAGCAATGTGACCGATCCGATCGCCAGCCAACCCTCGCGCCAGCCGTGCTGCCGCATCGCCAGCTGCGCGATCAGCGGCATCGCAACCAGCCCCGCCATCTGCGCCACGGTGGCGACCGAGGTGGCAAATGCTCGACGGATGACGAACCAATTGTTGACGCCGCCGTAAATGCCGAGATCGAACGGCCCGGCCCAATTCATCCGCGCGATGCAAAACAGCAGATAAAAGACGAACAGTGACTGAGTCAGCGACAACAGCATCATCGCGACTCCGGTCACCAGCACTGCAGTACAAAGGGCGAAACGTGCGCCATGGCGATCGAGCAACGGGCCGATCAGCGGCGATGACAGTGCCGCCAGCACGCCCCCAAGCGATACGGCCCCCGACAACCCGGCGCGCGACCAGCCGAATTCGCGAGTCAACGGCTCGACAAAGACCGACAACGTGGCGACGGCTGGACCCTGACGGGCAAAGCCGGCGCAGCACAGGCAGGCGAGAACAACCCAGCCATAGAAGAAAGGCAGGCGCCCGCTCAGCAGGCGCGGCAACGCCCGGAGGGCTGCAGTCACCCGAAAGCTCGACGAGGCGAGCAGCGGCTCAGCTCGCCACCAATCCGCCGTCGACGTTATAGGCTTGCCCGGTGATGTTGCGCGCGGCGGGCGATGCCAAAAACACCGCCATAGCCGCAATATCCTCCGGCGCATTGGCGCGCCCGAGCGGGATCCCCGCTTCCTGCTGGGCCTGGAGCTCGGCGACGGTGATGCCGCGCTCGGCGGCCCGCGCGACGGCATTGCGCTCCCCGAGCTCAGTCCGCGTGACCCCGGGGCAGATTGCGTTGACGTTGATGTTGTGCCGGCCGAGCTGTTGGGCTGCCGTCTTGGTCAGGGCGATGACTGCACCCTTGCTCGCCGCATAAGCGGCGTTGGAGGTACCCGCATAGCCGCGCCCGGCGATCGAGGCGATGTTGATGATCCGGCCGCCGCGCCCGTCGACTTGATTTTGCCGGATCATCTCGCGCGCAGCTCGCTGCAGACAGAAGAACACACCCTTGGCATTGACCCGGTGGATACGGTCCCAATCCGCCTCGGTCAGGTCCATGATTTGCGCATAGCGGGTCACCCCGGCATTGTTGACGATGACGTCGAGCCGACCAAACTCGGCGATGGTGCGCCCGACCATCGCATCGATGCTTGCGACACTGCCGCAATCGGCCTCGATGGCGAGCGCCCGCCGCGTGTTGCTGGCAATCTGATCGGCCGTCCGCTGGGCAGCGGCAGCGTCGATGTCTGCGGCCGCTACCGTCGCGCCGGTCTCCGCCATCGCGAGTGCTGTCGCCCGGCCGATGCCGGCCCCCGCTCCGGTCACCAGCACCACTTTATCCTGCAAGACCGGCATATCCATCCTCCCCATTGGCTGAGCCGAACACGACACAATCGTGCCGGCCCGGCTATAGTAGCGACGCCGGCCCGCAAACGAGAGGACTTCGATGCTCGCCAACATCCCCGCTACCCAGACCGTCATCGAGATCAAGGCGCCCGGTGGGCCCGAGGTGCTGGTGCCGGCGACCCGCCCGGTTCCCGAGCCGAAGGACGGCGAGGTATTGATCTGCATTGCCGCCGCTGGGGTCAACCGGGCCGATTGCCTGCAACGCATGGGGCTTTACCCGATGCCGCCCGGCGCTCCCGACATCCCCGGCCTCGACTGCTCGGGCACCGTGGTCAAGCTCGGCGACGGGGCGGCTGCGTGGCGGGTCGGCGACCAGGTCTGCGCGCTGACGATCGGCGACGGCTATGGCGAATATGCAGCCGTTCCGGCGGTGCAGTGCCTGCCGGTGCCGAAAGGTGTCAGCTTGGTCGATGCCGGTGGCCTGCCCGAGACGTTCTGCACGGTGTGGACCAACGCGTTCGAGCGGATGCATCTGCAAGCGGGAGAGGTGTTTCTGGTGCAGGGCGGATCGAGCGGCATCGGCGTCACCGCGATCCAGCTCGCGAAGGCATTCGGCGCCAAGATTCTGGCTACCGCCGGCTCCGACGAGAAGTGCCGGGCGTGCCGCGACTATGGCGCCGATGTCGCGATCAATT
>JAFAHQ010000217.1 GCA_019237135.1 Alphaproteobacteria bacterium | reverse complement strand
GTCGCAGGATCCATGTCGGCAAGGTGCCGGTCGGCGGTGACGCGCCGATCACGGTGCAATCGATGACCAACACGGTGACGTGTGACGTAGCGGCGACGGTCGCGCAGATCCGAGCGCTCGCGGCTGCCGGCGCGGACATCGTTCGAGTGTCATGCCCCGACCAGGAGTCCACGCTGGCTTTGAAGGAGATCATACGACAATCGACGGTACCGATCGTCGCCGACATCCACTTCCACTACAAACGGGCGATCGAGGCGGCGGAGAGTGGTGCAGCGTGCCTGCGGATCAACCCCGGTAATATTGGCTCAGCGGCGCGCGTCCGCGAGGTTATCAAAGCGGCAAAGGATCACGGCTGCTCGATGCGGATCGGCGTTAATGCCGGCTCGCTAGAACGCGATCTCCTCGAGCGCTACGGAGAACCCTGCCCCGAAGCCATGGTCGAAAGCGCGCTCAACCATGCCAAGATCCTCGAGGACAACGACTTCTTCGAGTTCAAGATCTCGTGCAAGGCATCCGACGTGTTTCTCGCCGTTGCCGCCTATCAGCAGCTCGCCGAAGCTTGCAACTACCCTCTTCACCTCGGGATCACCGAAGCGGGCGGTCTGCGCAGCGGCACGGTCAAGTCCTCGATCGGGCTCGGCATGCTGCTGTGGTCGGGGATCGGTGACACGATTCGGGTCTCGCTGTCGGCCGATCCGGTCGAGGAGGTCAAAGCCGGCTTCGAAATGCTGAAGTCTCTGAACCTGCGCCGCCGCGGGGTCACCGTCATTTCTTGCCCGTCTTGTGCCCGGCAGCAGTTTGCGGTCATCAAGACGGTCGAACGGCTCGAGGAGCGGCTCGCCCATATCACGACGCCGCTGACGGTTTCGGTCATCGGCTGCGTCGTCAATGGCCCGGGGGAGGCGCGCGAAACCGATATCGGCTTTACCGGCGGGGGCAACGGCACCCATCAGGTGTATATCAACGGGCTGACCGACCACCGGCTGAAGGACGCCGACATAGTCGATCATCTTGTGGAGCTGGTCGAGAAGAAGGCAGCTGAACTGGAGGCGGTGGAGCGTCAGGCCGCGGTGGAGCCCGCGCTGGACCCCGCGAAATAGCCGAACATGGCGCGCACCTATTCAAGCGGTTGCAAAGCGTGCCGAGTGGCCCTCGTTACGGACCACGCGGGTAATAACTACCGCGAAGAGCGTCAAGGCGACGAACGGCGCGATCGGCAGGTTCGAAGCCTCGGCGATATCACGTGGATCCAACAGCAACAGGAACGATCCGGCCAGCACTAATTTTTCCCATACTGGAAGTTCGTTTCCCCCGCGGGCGCGGGCGAGCCAAGCAACTGCGACCCCAGCCAGCGTCAAATCGTAGATCAGGATTACCGGGATCGCCACCACCGTTGCCGCCGCGAGGGTTGCCGCCCTGATGGGTAGGGTCAGGTCGGAGCGCCAGACGAAGCCTACCAGCAGACCCGCCGATAGCGTCACCCCGGCTTGCACGGCGTAGGCCGTTCCAGAGCTCCCGCCAAGGAGGAGCACAGCACCGAATGGGCTGACGAGCCCGCCGAACGCGACCCGCCCGGATTCGTAAGTGGCGTGCGAGGCCGCAGCGGCCATAATAAAATCGCTCCACGTCGCCCAGCCGAAGAGCATCAGGGAGGATAAGCAAAGTGCAGCCGCCGCGGCAAAGGCTGCGGCGAATGCACGCCAATGGCCCCCCGCGACAAGCGCTACCGGAACCAATAGGCCGAAATGCGGCTTGTAGCAGAGTGCGCCGAAAAGCAGGCCCGCCGTGATCGGCCGACGGTCGATATAGAGCGTGCCCGCTCCGAACAACGCTGCCGTGAGAAATGCATTCTGTCCCAGGCCGAGTGTCCAGAAAACGGCGGGAAATGCCAATACCGGGACGAGCGCTGCAAAACTGCGCTCGTCAAGAATGCCGCGCATAACGATCAGATAAAATGCAAAACTCGCCACCTCGAAAACCGCGAACGCCACGAGATAAGGCAGACGAGCGAGGAAGACACAAAGCAGCAGGAAGACAGGCGGATAGTAAAAAAAACGGTATTCGACACCAGGCGCGGTCGCCCGCTCTTCGGCAGCCCTGTGCGCCGCCTGGTCGTAGACAAGTTCGGGCGTACCGGCGTCGGCCAGGCTCCCGGCCGCATAGAAGCTGACGAAATCGGTGCTCGTAGGGGCGCTGAGCGGCACGATCAGACCGTGTGTGCCCGCGACGAGAAACAGAAAGCCACCCACCTCGATGGATAACAGGATCGCGCAGTAGGCGATAATGCGCGGGTAGGTCAGCGGATCGCCCAGCGAGCGGCAAAAACGCAACCCCGCCGACAACATAGGCGCGACGACTTCTGTTGGATGGCCCGGACCAATTCCGGGCGGCAACTGACAAGCTTAGGCGCGCGTGCGTTAGGAAAGAATTTAGATGGGATAGCAGAAGGGCATGATCGAAAACGGCGAGCCCTACCGGTCAAAATTCGCCGGCATTTACGACGAATTTAGAAGGCTTGCCGCATAAATTAACGGCTTATTAAACTTCGTAAAATAGTTTCGGCTTACCGCATTATTATCGGAGACGACGATGAACCCCTTGACATATCTGGGTAACTCGATCGAGGACAATTTTCTCAAAGGCGCGATTGTTCTCCGTCTGATCGAAGACAGGAGCGGGGTTACCGCGATCGAGTACGGTCTGATCGCGGCGCTGATTGCGGTCGCCGCAGTCGTCGTGATGGGGACGGTCGGCACCGATCTGAGCGGCACGTTCAATACAGTCGCCACCAGTCTTTAGGCTTCCGCCAAGATACCGCCTTGCGGGGAGTACCGGAACGGCCGCTGAACCGATCCGGTTCCCCCTCGCAATATCGAGACAGGTTTGCCGGATAGCCCGACAAAAGCGGTGGTCATTCATCGCCCACTCGAAATATATGGTTAGTATATCGACCCGCCATCGATGCTATATTTATCTACAAAGTTAAACGATAGGTCTCGAAAATTAGGGATTCGCTAATACGTATGACTTGATATCCGGGAACCAACTTCCATATCGGAGATTGCGCTAATGGGTTGGCTATCACTCTTGCTGGGCTTGGTCGAGGAGAAAGGGGAGTGGAGTTCGGCCTTGCGCCGTCTGATCAGTGACCGGATCGGGGTAACCCGATCGAGTACGGCCTGATCGCGGCGCTGATCGCCGTTGCCGCCGTCGTCGTCATGGGAACGGTGGGCACAAATCTAAGCTCAACGTTTAATTCGGTCGCCAGCGCCCTCTAACTCGTCAAATCGTGGGTGTCCTCTCGCGTTGGTTCGCAGGAGGCGGATAGCCGCAAAGTGCTTTCGCGAGAGGCACGGTTCCGTACGCATACGCTTGGGAAGTTCATCGGAAAATAATTGGGTAATTAATCGCATACATATTTGGCGAGCTCGTAGCGCGGGATGACGCTGGATTTGGTGGCAGTGCCCAAGATTCGCTCCATTATCACTCGATAGCGCACAGGTCTGTGACCGCTGAAGTCGAGGCCCATTTCGTTAGCAAGCTTCTGCAGTTCGCGCTTCCGTAACGGACACCCGGGCTGTTGCTGCCACCGCCATTAGCGGCGACTGACACCGGGTCGCGTCGGAGTACGCAGCCACCGGCACCATCCGAGATCGGTGTAAACGACCGACCGATTGCGTTTACCAGTCATATACTGTTTCGTGAGATTGCTCCTCGCAGAGTATTTCCCTCGCCTATTGAATGTTTATGCAGCCAGAAAAGATGTTCGATGAAGACCAACTGGGGTTAACCCCACTGGAGCCAATCCCGTTGCACACCGCGAGCATGCCCGTCGGCGCGCGTCGGTTGTCGTCGATGGTTCATCTCGTTCGCCCCGAGCAGTGGGTAAAGAATGTCTTCGTCCTCGCGCCGTTGCTCTTCACCCCCAGCGCGATCAGCACGACCAGCCTCCGTTCTGTCGGCTTGGCGCTGGTGAGCTTCTGCGCGCTGTCGAGCGCCGTGTATGTTCTCAACG
>JAFAHQ010000156.1 GCA_019237135.1 Alphaproteobacteria bacterium | reverse complement strand
GCGGCCGGGATGGCGAACCCTTCGAGATAATCGAGCCCGGCGATCCCGGCCCGATCGCGCCCGACCCCGGCATCGTTGAAGATCGCCGCGGCGACGCGGAGCTTGCCCGCGAGATAAGCGGCGTAGATGCCGCCATGCGAGCCGTTGACGACGACGGCACCCGCCGCCTCGGTTCCGACACGGGTGATGCTGTCGGCGGTCAGGATCGGCGAAAGCTCCGGCAAGGGTCTCTCCCGGGCATGAGCGACCCGGCATCATGCCGACGGATGCGGGCAGAGAACAAGCCGGAAGCCGGGCTCGCTGAGGGAGCTCTTTTCCCTGCCATACGGGAAACTCAGGGAAAAAATTTTTAATTACAAAAATATCTAACCTTATCAGCTATTTGCGTCTCAAATAAGCCCTCCGGCAGGGAAACGGCAGGGTAACTCGGCGAGCAACGCCGCCCGCGCCTAACGCTGCTCGCTGCCAGGCCGGGCGCGTTCGGCGGCCTGCTGCCGATAATTCTCGCGCTGCTTCTCGCGCCACGCGGCACGCTCCTGTGCGTCGAGCTTGCCGTCGTGATTGGTGTCGATCTGGTCAAAGCGCTCCCGATAGAGCCGGTCGCGTTCCGCCTCGGGCATCGCCGCCAGCTGATCGTAATAGGCCTTGCGGCTCTCGAGGCTCGTCTTCTCGGCCGCCGAAAGGCCGGGGGCAGCCAATTGCCGAGCGAGCCGCGCCTGGCGTTGCGCCAGATCATGCAGCCGGAAATCGCGATATTGCTCGAAGGTGATCGCTTCGCTCGCTGCCGGTTGTGTTGCCGCGCGCTGCGCGGCTGCCGGAGAATGCCACCACGCCGCCGCGATCAGCGCGATCACGGCGCCCACCATCGTCCATGGTCTCATCAAGGATCTCCTTACTCGAGTCCCCGCGCGCTTACAGAACACAACGTGAACAATCTTGGCAAGCACTTTCTTTAGCGGTACCGATAAAATCCGCACAGCGGGCGGTTGTACCGGGGCGAGTGGGTCACATGACATCGGCGGTAAAAGTCAAACCCGGGTTCAGGCTTGCCGAGCTCGATCTCGAGCGCCGGCTCGCCGATGAGGCGAGCTACCAGCAGAAGCTGCGCAAGCTGCAGATCGCGATGCTGGAGGTCGAGGAGATCTATCGGGTCGAGCGGCGGCGCGCGATCATCGCGCTCGAAGGCTGGGATGCCTCGGGCAAGAGTGGTGCCGTCCAGCGTCTGATCGAAAAGTGCGACCCGCGGTGGATCCACGTCTGGTCGATCGGCCGGCCCAGCCCGGAAGAGCAGGGCCGCCATTATCTTTGGCGCTTCTGGCAACGGCTGCCGCCGCCCGGCCAGATCGCGATCTTCGACCGCACCTGGTATGGCCGGGTCCTCGTCGAACGGGTCGAAGGCCTGGCTCGGCCAAAAGAGTGGCGGCGCGCCTATGACGAGATCAACGCCTTTGAGAAGATGCTCGTCGACGACGGCGTCCGTCTCGTCAAACTATTCCTGCACATCTCGGACAAGGAGCAGCTCCGGCGTTTTCGCGACCGGATCGCGACGCCGACCAAGCATTGGAAGATGAGCGCCGAGGACATCCGCAATCGGGCGCACCGGCGCGACTATCTCTCGGCACTCGACGACATGTTCGCGCGGACCTCGACCGGGGCGGCACCGTGGCACGTTGTCCCGGCCGAGTACAAATGGTTCGCCCGCGTCGCTTTCGCAAAGACGATGGTCAAGGCGCTCGGCAAGGGACTCTCCGCCGGGCCCCCTGCCCTCGCCCCCGAAGTCGTCAAAGCGGCGGCAGAGATCCTGCGTCCCAAGGAGATGGCGGCACTCGGCCTGGCAGAGCCTGAGCACGCTACAGAGCGCGTGCGACCAAAATAATTAGCAGGAAGTCTTGCAACCCCTGAGTCGCTGAAGTTGCAGGCGTCGCAGGCAACGCACATTCTTCAAGCAGTTCGGAAGCGGAGGTCGAAGCGTGATCCGCGGGGGACCCGGTCGCTTACCGCTATGCTGGCGCCATGCGCTCTGACGATCTCCATGACGATCGCCAAGCCCAGGCCGGCTCCGTTGGCACGCACCCCCTTGCCGCGCCAGAAGCGCTCGAAGATGTGCGGCCGATCCTCCGCCGGGATGCCCGGACCGGCGTCCTGGACACTGATCGTCCCCTCTGGGCCGACCTCGACGACCACTTCGGTCCCCGGTGCCGTATGCGCGAGCGCGTTCTCAATGAGATTGCGCAGCGCATCGCCAATTGCGGCAGCATTGCCAGTGACCAGGACCGGCTGATCGGCGCCGGTCAGCGCGATCGTCCGGCAGGTTGACAACGCCAGATGCGCCATTGAGCCGACCACCCCCTCGGCAAGTTCATGCAGATCGACGGGGGATGAGACATCCAGTGCGACGGAGTCGAGGCGGGCGACACAGAGCAGCTGCTCGACCAGCCGGTTCATTCGCGAGACCTCTTCTCTGAGCGCCGAAAGTTGACCGTTGCCCTCGAGCGCATCGAGGCGCGCCGTGATTATGGTCAGCGGCGTTCGCAATTCATGCGCCGCATTGGCGGTGAACCTGCGCTGAATGACAAATCCTTGCTCCAACCGGTCGAGCGCGTGATTGACGGCGACGACGAGCGGGAGTGCCTCGGTCGGCACATCGGCTTCAGGCAGTCTCAGCCCGATTGATCCGGGCCCGATAACGCTGGCTTGCGCCGACGCCGCCCACAAAGGCAGCAGGCTCCTCCGGACGCTGAACGCGGCGAGCAGCAACGCAACAGCCACGAAGGGCGGCACACACCAGGCTATGTCGAAGACGAATTCGCGGAGGATCGAATGGACCAGCTGGCTGCCGCCCGATACCTCGGCGACCAGCACGGATACCGGGCCGGCCGCGCTGTCGAGCTTGATGCTGACTCCCGAATAGTCTCGCTCCAAGGGCCCAAATTTACTGAGGCGGAAGTAACTTGGTTCGGAATCGGCTTGTGGCCATCGGGCGATCATCGCGCCGATCTCGGGTG
>JAFAHQ010000423.1 GCA_019237135.1 Alphaproteobacteria bacterium | reverse complement strand
ACGACATGGCTCCGTTCGACCTCGACGCCGGTGTCTTCGAGCCCGATGTCTTCGACATTGCCGACGATCCCGACGGCGAGGATGACGCGCTCGACGGCGAGCTCGCCCCCCTGCCCTCCTCCTTCGATGCGGGCCAAGACATTCTCGCCGCTCCGCTCCAGTGCGGCGACGGTGGCACCGGTGCGGATCTTGATCCCCTGTTTTTCGAAGGACTTGCGGGCGAAGTCCGAGATCTCTTCGTCCTCGACCGGGAGCACCCGATCGAGCACCTCGACCACCGTCACCTCGGCGCCCATGTCATGGTAGAAGCTGGCGAACTCGATCCCAATCGCGCCTGAGCCGACGACCAGCAGCGATTTCGGGATCGCTGTCGGCACCATCGCCTCCTTATAGGTCCACACCCGCTCGCCGTCGGGCTCGAGGCCCGGCAAGGCGCGGGCCCGCGCGCCAGTAGCCAACACGATGTGCTCGGAGGCGAGCTCGGCGACCAGAGCACCATTCTTTTCGACCGCGAGCCGGCCCTTGCCGGTGAGGCGGCCATGGCCGTCAAACACGGTGACCTGGTTCTTCCGCAGCAAATAGGCGACGCCGTCCGAAAGCCGTTTGGCGACGGCGCGGGAGCGCGCGACGACCCTGCCGGCATCAAAGCGGATGTCCTTTGCCGAGAACCCAAATTCGTCGAGATGATGCAGCAGATGGTAGATTTCCGAGCTGCGCAACAGCGCCTTGGTCGGGATGCAGCCCCAGTTGAGGCAGATGCCGCCGAGCTGATCGCGCTCGACAAGCGCCGTTTTCATGCCGAGCTGGGCCGCCCGGATTGCTGCGACATAGCCCCCCGGCCCGCCGCCCAGAACGATCAGTTCGAAGGAAGTCTCGGGCATCGCACCATCCCCGTACGGCCCCTCACAGCAGCATCGTCAGCGGGTCCTCGACGAGCTGTTTGAAGGCCGCCAAGAATTGTGCGCCAACGGCTCCGTCGACGGCGCGGTGATCGCAGGAGAGCGTGCAGCTCATCACCGCTGCAACTGTCAAAGCGCCGTTCCTGACGACCGGCCGCTGCTCGCCAGCGCCGACCGCGAGGATGCCGCCATGCGGCGGATTGATGACCGCCGCGAACTCGCGCACCCCGTACATGCCGAGATTGGAGACCGAGAAAGTGCCTCCCTGAAACTCTTCGAGCTTCAGTTTGCCCGCGCGGGCGCGGGCAAAGAGATCCTTGGTCTCGTTGGCGATCACGGCCAAGCCTTTGCGATCCGCGGCTTTGACGATCGGCGTGATCAAACCGTCGTCGAGTGCTACCGCGACGGCGATGTCTACGGTATCCCAGAGAAGGATCGCCTCGTCGGACCACGAGGCGTTGGCTGCCGGCACCTTCCGCAAGGCTAGAGCCGCGGCGCGGATCACGAAATCATTGACCGAAATCCGGTAGGCTTCCGACTTTGCGTTGAGCTCGGTACGGATCTTCAGCAGCGCGTCGATCTCGCAATCGATCGTCAGATAGAAATGCGGGACGGTCTGCTTGGATTCGGTCAGCCGCCGGGCAATGACGCGCCGCATCGCATTGAGCGGACGCTCGGTGAAAGGCAGGTTGCCCGCCAGGGCGACCACCCGCTCCTTCGACAAGACCGGTGCGGCCGGCGTCGGTTGCACCACCACACCAGCCGGAGCAGGCTCAGCGCGACCGGGCGAAAGGGCGGCCTCGATATCGGACTTGATGATGCGGCCTTGCGGCCCCGAGCCGCGGATCGCGCCGAGGTCGAGACCCGCCTGCTGGGCCATGCGACGCGCCAGTGGACTGGCGAAAATCCGCCCATTGCCGCGTTCCCCCGCGTCCATCGCCGGTGCGGCCGGCGCACGCTGGACGCTTTCCAAAGGAGGAGGCGGTGCTGCTGGAGCCGGTCGGGGGGCCTCCTCGGCGAATTTCTCGAGGGCTGAGGCGTCCTCGTCCTCGCCGAGCAGCAATGCTATCGGCTCGTTGACCTTGATCCCCTGAGCGCCCTCCGGGACTAGGATCTTGCCGATCTTTCCGTCATCGACGGCCTCGACCTCCATCGTCGCCTTGTCGGTCTCGATCTCGGCGAGCACGTCGCCGGAATGGACTTCGTCGCCCTCCTTTTTGAGCCATTTGGCGAGATTGCCTTCGGTCATCGTCGGCGATAGCGCCGGCATCAGGATTTCGATCGGCATGAGATTGGCCTTCTTAGAATGCCGACTACCTGTAGGCGACCTCACGGACCGCGGCGACGATATCCTCGACTTGCGCCAGGGCCAGACGCTCGAGATTCGCGGCATACGGTAAGGGGACGTCCTTTCCAGCGACCCGCTTCAACGGAGCGTCAAGCCAGTCGAAGCACTCTTCCATGACGATCGCCGCGATCTCCGCGCCGACGCCCGCAAAGGGCCACCCTTCCTCGACCGAAACAATCCGGTTGGTTTTCTTGACCGAGGCTACAACAGTAGCCGTATCGAACGGCCGCAAACTGCGCAGATCGATGATTTCGGCCGAGATGCCCGCCTTCTCGAGCTCTTCGGCCGCCTGCAGCGCGATTTTAACCATCCGTGAGAAGGCGGTGATCGTGACATGCCTGCCCGCCCGGGCGATTCGGGCCCTACCGATCGGCACGAGAAAATCGGGGTCTTCCGGCACCGCGAAGCTCTCGCCGTAGACCAGCTCATGTTCGAGAAAGACAACCGGGTTCGGATCACGGATCGCCGCCTTCAGCAACCCTTTGTGATCGGCCCCGGTGAACGGGGCTATCACCTTGAGGCCCGGGCAATGCGCATACCAGCTCGCGTAGCATTGCGAATGTTGCGCCGCGACACGCGCGGCGACGCCGTTCGGCCCGCGGAAGACGATCGGGCAGCTCATCTGGCCGCCTGACATGTAGCGGGTCTTCGAGGCGGAGTTGATGATCTGATCCATCGCCTGCATGGCGAAGTTGAAAGTCATGAACTCGACGATCGGCCGCAGCCCGGCAAAGCCGGCGCCGATCCCGAGCCCGGCAAAACCTTGCTCGGTGATTGGGGTGTCGATCACCCTACGGGGGCCGAATTCCTGTAGCAAGCCCTGGCTGACCTTGTACGCGCCCTGATACTCGCCGACCTCCTCGCCGAGCAGAAATACCGTATCGTCGCGCCGCATCTCCTCGGCCATCGCATCGCGCAACGCCTCGCGCACGGTAATGGTCCGGGTCTTGCCGGCATATTCGGGCTCGGCCGATGGCGGACGGCGAGTAGCGGCGAGTGATGGCGAGGTTGTCGGGGGCCGGACTTCTGCCGGCATTTCTTGGTGGTGCTTCGGGGATCGCGCCCTCCTCTCCACTGTGCCCACGTCTTCGCCGTTTTCGGCGATGACCGCGATCGGAGTGTTGACCGCTACGTGCTCCGTGCCCTCGGGGATCACGATCTTGGCGAGCACTCCCTCGTCGATTGCTTCGACCTCCATCGTTGCCTTGTCGGTCTCGATCTCGGCGAGGACATCGCCCGCCCGGACCGCTTCCCCTTCGCTTTTGAGCCAACGAGCGATCTTGCCTTCGGTCATCGTCGGCGACAACGCCGGCATCAAGACTTCGGTGGTCATTGCTTATCGCAATCTCCTGCGAGCGAGATCGCTAAATGGGTAAGGCGTCGGCCAAAACATCCGTCCACAGCTCGGCTGGCTCCGGCTCCGGGGAGTCCTGTGCGAATTGCGCCGCCGCGGCGACGCGATCCCTAATCTCGCTGTCGATCTGCTTGAGCGTCGTCTCCGGCGTCCCGCCTTCGAGCAAGCGTCGACGCGCGTGATCGATTGGATCGTGCTCAGTACGCATGCGGGTGACCTCGTCCCGCGTGCGATACTTTGCCGGATCGGACATCGAATGGCCGCGATAACGATAGGTCAGCATTTCGAGGATAATCGGACCCTGGCCGGACCGAGCGTGCTCGGCAGCGGCAAGCCCAGCTTCGTGAACGGCCAGCACGTCCATGCCGTCGACCTGCTCGCCTTGGATGCCGTAGGCAGTACCGCGATGAAACAGGTCGGTGCGCGCAGAGGCACGATCGATTGCCGTTCCCATCCCGTATCGATTGTTCTCTATCACATAAACGATCGGCAGCTTCCACAGTGAGGCCATGTTGAAGCTTTCGTAGACCTGCCCCTGATTGATCGCCCCGTCGCCAAGATAGGTGACCGAGATCCGCTCGTTTGCGCGATAATGATGGGCAAAAGCGAGCCCGGTTCCGAGCGGTACCTGCGCACCGACGATACCGTGGCCGCCGAAGAAGCTCTTCTCCCGGCTGAACATGTGCATCGAACCGCCCTTGCCGTGCGAATAGCCACCGCGACGCCCGGTCAACTCGGCCATGACTCCCTTGGGATCCATCCCGCAGGCCAGCATATGGCCGTGATCGCGATAGGACGTGATGATCGTGTCGCCCTCCTTGAGCGCCGCCTGCATGCCGACGACGACCGCCTCTTGCCCGATGTAGAGATGGCAGAAGCCGCCGATCAGCCCCATGCCGTACATCTGCCCGGCCCGCTCCTCGAAGCGCCGGACCAACAGCATGTCACGGTAGTATCCGAGCAGCTCCTTTGGCGGGACGCCAACCTCGGCGAATTTCACCGGCGCAGCCTTGCGCTTGACGGCCATGTCGCTTCCTCCACGCAGCCGCTGGAAAGCGGCTCCGAATTCTGTCCGGAAACATGCTGACAAATCCGTCCTATTGCAACCTCGCGCGGGCGCTCGAAGACGGCTTATCGGGGTTCGACGGCGCCGTGCTAATGGGAGGTCGCGGGCTGCATGATGACAATCTCATCAGGCGCAACGAGGTTCAGGGTCGCGCGAACGCGTTCGTCGAGCAGGTCGGGATCGAGGTGATCGGGCTTCAGCTCGGAGACCCGCAAGTCGAGCACCTCACGCTGCGCACGAACCGCTTCGAGATTGGCATTTTCGGCGCGGATTTCCCGGGTCAAGCTCAACCATCTGATCAACCCATGGTCGCCTTCAATCAGATTGCAAAGAAAATATGCGGTCAGAGAGATGCCGATCACCGGCCCCAGAACAAAATGCGCCCTCTTCCGCAATTCGCGCAGGATGGTCATGGCGCGAGGACGATTTACCGCCGCAGCACAGAGCGCCCAGCGAACACGGCAGAGGCGCCGAGCTGCTCTTCGATCCTGATCAGCTGGTTGTATTTCGCCAGCCTATCAGACCGTGACAGTGATCCGGTCTTGATCTGGCCGCAATTGGTCGCAACCGCGAGATCGGCGATTGTCGTATCTTCAGTTTCCCCCGAGCGGTGCGAAAATACCGTGCCCCAACCCGCGCGCTGGGCGATCTCCACCGCTTCGAGCGTCTCGGACAAGGTGCCGATCTGGTTGACCTTGACGAGCAACGCATTTGCGATACCGCGGCCGATCCCGTCGCGCAGGCGGTGTGGATTGGTAACGAATACATCGTCGCCGACGAGTTGAACGGTACCGCCAAGCTCATTTGCTAGCAGGCGCCAGCCGTCCCAATCGTCCTCGGCCATCCCGTCTTCGATCGAGGCGATCGGGTAGCGCCGTGTCAAATCCGCCTCGAAGGAGACCAGACCGGTGGCATCGAGGGTTTTGCCCTCACCGGCGAGGCGATAAGCGCCCTCCCGGTAGAACTCGGATGCGGCGACATCGAGTGCCAGCACGACGTCGTCGCCGGGATGGTACCCCGCGGCTTCGACTGCCTGCATCACAAAGCCCAATGCCGCATCGGTCGACGCGAGGTTGGGGGCAAAACCGCCCTCATCGCCAACATTGGTGTTGTGACCGGCCTCGGCGAGCTGTCTTCGCAAGTTCTGAAAGATCTCGGCGCCTATGCGGATTGCCTCGGCCGCCGAGCTCGCGCCGACTGGCATCACCATGAATTCCTGAATGTCGATCGCGTTGTCGGCGTGAACTCCGCCGTTGAGGATATTCATCATCGGAACCGGCAGGGTGCGCGCGAAAACGCCGCCAACATAGCGGTAGAGCGGTGTGCCGGCTTCGGCTGCAGCCGCCTTGGCGCAAGCGAGGCTGACTCCGAGGATCGCATTGGCCCCGAGGCGACCTTTGTTCGGGGTTCCGTCGAGTTCGACCAGCACGCGATCAATCGCCAGCTGGTCTTCGGCATCGAAGCCTGCGAGCGCATCGAAAATCTCGCCGTTCGCCGCCTCGACGGCTTGGCTGACCCCTCTGCCGCCAAAGCGCGCTCCACCGTCACGCCTTTCAACCGCCTCGTGCGCACCGGTCGATGCACCAGACGGCACGGCCGCGCGGCCGATCGTTCCGGTCTCCAGCGTAACGTCGACCTCGACGGTCGGATTGCCGCGACTGTCGAGGATCTCCCGCGCATGGACGTCGACAATCGCGGTCATGACATTCTCCTCACGAGGCGAGTTGCGCCGGACGGGCCTTAGCGAGACGGTCGAATGAGACCAAGGTTTCCAGCAGCTCGGGGAGTGCCTTCAGCGGCACCATCGTGGCGCCCTCGCACAGAGCCCGGTCGGGGTCTTGATGCGTTTCGATAAAAACGGCAGCGATACCGACGGCCGCCGCAGCGCGGGCGAGGACGGGGCCGAATTCGCGCTCTCCGCCCGAACGGTCGCCAAGCCCACCCGGGTGCGCGACCGCATGGGTCGCATCGAACACGACCGGGTAGCCGGTTCGCGCCATGATCGGTAGCGCCCGCATGTCGACCACGAGCGTGTTGTAGCCGAAGCTCGCACCACGCTCACACAGCAGGATCCTCTCGTTGCCGGTCGAAGCGATCTTGGCGGCGACGTTCGTCATCTCCCACGGCGCGAGGAACTGACCCTTTTTGACATTGATCGGCTTTCCGGTCGCACCCGCGGCCAGCAGCAAGTCCGTCTGACGGCAAAGAAATGCCGGAATCTGCAAGACATCGACGATCGCGGCGACCGGCGCGCATTGCTCCGGCTCATGAATGTCGGTCAGCACCGGAAGCCCGCTGCGTTCGCGGACTTCGGCAAGAATCGGTAATCCTACCTTGAGCCCGACACCACGCGAAGAGCCTACCGAGGACCGATTCGCCTTGTCGAATGAGGTCTTGTAGATGAGATCGATCCCCAGCTTGCGTGCGATCCCGGCAAGTGCGGCGCTCATCTCCAGGGCATGCGCGCGCGATTCCAGCGTATTCGGCCCGACTATGAACACCAGCGGCAGATCATTACCGATGGTGATATTGCCAACGGCCACGTGGCGCGGGGTCATGACGAGATGCTCAGACTAGGCGTGATTGATCAAGCGCAGCGCGGACAAACGAGGTGAACAACGGGTGCGGCTCGAACGGCTTCGATTTCAGCTCGGGATGGAATTGCACGCCGATGAACCACGGATGGTCAGGGAGTTCGACAATTTCCGGCAGCATACCGTCGGGCGACATGCCGGAAAAACGCAACCCTACGGCTTCCAAGCATCGCCTGTAGCCGATATTGATTTCGTAGCGATGGCGATGGCGCTCGCTGATTTGGGTATTTCCGTAGATCTGCGCCACCCTGCTGTCGGGAGCAAGCACCGCTTCGTAGGCGCCGAGACGCATCGTCCCGCCAAGATCGTCGCTCGAATTGCGTCTTTCGATGGTATTGCCGTGTACCCATTCGGTCATCAGCCCGACGACTGGATGTTCGCACGGCCCGAATTCCGTTGACCCCGCACCCGGCAGGTGCGCCAGATCGCGTGCCGCTTCGATCACCGCCATATGCATGCCGAAACAGATGCCGAAATAGGGTAGGCGCCGCTCGCGAGCAAAACGGGCCGCTTCAATCATGCCCTCGGTGCCGCGCTCGCCAAATCCGCCCGGAACGAGAATACCGTGAACGTCGTCGAGCTGCCGGACCGCTTCAGCCTCGGTCTCGAAGACCTCCGAATCGATCCAGTCGAGATTGACCGCGACATTGTTGGCGATCCCGCCGTGGCTCATCGCCTCGTTGAGTGACTTATAACTGTCTGGGAGGTGCGTGTACTTGCCGACGATCGCGATCGTCACCTGCCCTTCGGGCTTATGGATGCGGTTGACAATCGCCTCCCAACGATCGAGATCGGGCTCGGGCGCATCAAGGCCGAAATGGCGGCATACCTCCCGGTCGAACCCCTCCAAATGGTAGGCGAGGGGAACGCCATAGATCGTGTCGATGTCGAGAGCAGAGATAACCCGGCTCTCGTGCAGATTGCAGAACAGCGCAATCTTCTTACGGGCGGCAGGCGGGATCGGCCGCTCGCAGCGGCACAGCAGGATGTCGGGTTGGATGCCGAGGCCGAGAAGTTCCTTGGTCGAATGTTGGGTCGGCTTGGTCTTCAGCTCCCCTGCCGAGGCGATCCACGGCACCAAGGTCAAATGCACGAAGAGGACGCGTTCGCGTCCAAGTTCGTTGCCGAGCTGGCGGATCGCCTCGAGGAAGGGGAGGCTCTCGATATCGCCGACCGTGCCGCCGATCTCGCAGAGAACGAAATCCTCGCCGTCGAGATCAGCCTGGATGAACTCCTTGATCGCGTCGGTGACGTGGGGGATGACCTGCACCGTCGCCCCGAGATATTCACCCCGCCGTTCGCGGCCGATCACCGTCGAGTAGATCCGCCCGGTGGTGACCGAATCGCTGCGCCGCGCGGCGACGCCGACATAGCGCTCGTAATGGCCCAGATCGAGATCCGTCTCAGCGCCGTCGTCGGTGACGAACACCTCGCCATGCTGATAGGGGCTCATCGTACCGGGGTCGACATTCAGATAGGGGTCGAGCTTGCGCAACCTGACCCGAAATCCACGCGCCTGCAGCAGCGCTCCGAGCGCCGCAGTCGTCAGGCCCTTGCCGAGAGAGGAAACCACGCCGCCGGTGATAAAAATAAACCGCGTCATGGAATCTCAGTCTACAGCATCGGCCGTCCGCCTCCTAAGGAAATGCCGGGCGCGGCAACATCCAGTGCGGACCGGCTTGAGCCTCCGGCAGGCTGCGACGACCAATCGCGAATCGTCGCTCAGCGCGCGAGCGGCGGGCTGGGTTGTGACGGCTCCACGGGCGGCGTTTGCGGCGGCGGGGCAGCCGGAGCGACGGGGGCGGACGGCGCTGGTGGCGCGCCCTGCTCGAGGATCGATCGCGGAGCGCGGTCCCGATTGCTGAACCAAACCAGCGACAGACTTGTCGCAAAGAACAAAAGGGCAAGGATCGCGGTCGTGCGCGTCAGCAGATTCGCCGTCGAGCGGCCGGTCATAAACCCGGACATGCCACCGCCTCCCATGCCGAGCGCGCCGCCCTCGCTCTTCTGCAGCAGAACGACGCCGACAAGAGCGATCGCGACCAGGACATGGAGGACGAGAAGCAGAATGATCATGCGGAGCTTTTAATCGTTCTCTGGGCGGCTGGCCAGGGTCGGCCGAGCGGGTTCAACCGCAAGCTCGGGCAATGGCCCAGAAACTATCAACGTCAAGGCTCGCACCGCCGACAAGAGCGCCGTCGACCTCGGCGAGGCCGAGGATGCCGGCGGCGTTCTGCGGATTGACCGAGCCACCGTAGAGGATCCGGGCGCCCGACGGAATAAGCGCGCGAATGCCGGCCTGGATTGTCGCGATGTCTTCCAACGTACACGTCAGACCGGTGCCGATCGCCCAGACGGGCTCGTAGGCCACGACGAGGTTGCTGGATGCGGCGCCGCTCGGGACCGATCCGGCGAGCTGTATTGAGACGATATCGGCGGCCTTTCCCGCCTGGCGCTGCAACTGCGTCTCCCCGACGCAGAGGATAGCAACCAACCCCGCTCGCCACGCGCCGAGGATCTTCTCGCGCACCACGGCATCGCCTTCACCGTGGCCGTGGCGCCGCTCGGAATGCCCGAGAATGACGTGGCTGCAACCGGCATCCGCCAGCATCTCTGGGCTGATGTCGCCGGTATAGGCGCCATTCGGCGCGGCATGGCAATCCTGCCCGCCGAGAGCGATGCCGCTGCCTGAGAGCACACCCCCAACCGTCGTCAACAAGCTTGCCGGCGGGCAAATGAGGAGCTCGCAGCCGGGCCCGCCCCTTCCCGCCGCGATGGCCCGCTGCGCGAGGCCGCGCGCCAGTGCCGCACCCTCTTCGCGCAACCCGTTCATCTTCCAATTGCCGGCGACGAGTTTTGTCCGAACCGCCATGTTGCGACCCCACGGGCCCATCTCTATCTCTGGGCCAAGATCACATCGGGCCGCGGGCGGGTCAACCTGCCTCGACCGCCAAAACAGAGGCCATTGCCTCCATGCTCCAAGCGATTCGCTCCAGGGCTGGGTCATTCGTCGTCAAGGGTCTATTCGGTCTGCTGATTCTGACCTTCGGGATTTGGGGTATCGGAGACATCTTCCGCAACCGCTCGACCGATACGGTGATCGCCACTGTCGGCGACCAGAAAATCCGCGCAGAGGATTTGCAGACGGCCGTGCGTCGTGAGCTCGAACGGCTGAGCGCGCAGTTTCATGCTCCGATCGACCTCCAACAGGCCAAAAAGTTAGGGGTCGTCGACGATGTCCTCGGCGTGATGATCGACCGCAGCCTGCTCGATCAGGAGGCGGCACGGCTGCGGCTCGAGGTTTCGGACGACGTGATTCGCAACGCCACCACCGACAACCCCAAATTCAAGACACCTGACGGCCAGTTCGATCGCGCCCTCTTCAATGAGATACTTGCTGAGAACCATCTAACCGAAGACCAGTACGTGACGGTAATGCGCCACGACATACCACGGGACGACTTGAGTCAGGCAGTGACGCTGGGAGCAGCGGCGCCGCAATCGATGGCGGATCTGCTCCTCCGGTATCGGAACGAAAAGCGCGTAGCGGACATCGTCGCACTACCGATCGCCGATGCCGGCGATTTGGGACAGCCGAGCGAGGCCGACCTGACCGCGTTTTATGACGGACATCAGGATCTCTTCCGCGCCCCCGAATACCGCGGTTTCACTTTGGCGAGCTTGAGCCCGTCGGATATCGCCCAGGGCATCGAGATGCCGGAGGCCAAGCTGAAGGAGGAGTTCGACGAGCGGCAGGACGAGTTCCAGCTGCCCGAGCAACGCGAGGTCCAGCAGATCCTGGCACCCTCCGAGGACAAGGTGAAGGAGGCGGAAGCTGCGCTCGCCGCCGGCAAAGACTGGAACGAAGTGGCAACGCAGATCGCCGGACAGAACCCGGAAACGATCGAGCTCGGTCTGATGAAACGTGAGGAGTTGCCGCAAGTACTCTCTGACATCGCCTTTGAGCTGCCGTTGAACAAACCGAGCGAGCCGGTGAAGTCCCCGCTCGGCTGGCATATCCTGCGGGTCGTCAAGATTGAACCGGCGGTGACCCAGAGCTTCGAGCAAGCCAAGCCGAAGCTCGAGGCCCAACTGACCCACGATGAGGCGGTGGACCGAATTTACAAAGTTGCCAATCGGGTCGATGACGCTCTGGCGGGCGGGATGTCCATCGAGGATGCCGCGGCGAAATTCGAGCTCAAGAAGACCGAGATCGCCGCCGCGGATGTCGGCGGCCGCGACCCCGAAGGCAACGCGGTCTCGTTGCCGCTCCCAGCCGCCGAGGTAATGAAGCTCGTCTTTGCGACGAATGAGGGGCAGACGAGCCGGGTGACCGAGAGCCCCGACGGCGCCATTTTCATGGTGCGAGTGAGCAAGGTGACCCCTCCGACGATCAAACCGCTCGCCGACGTCAAGGAACAGGCCATCAAGGCATGGCAAGACGACAAACGGCGTGCGAAGGTTGCCCAGGCGGCCGAGGAGCTCGCGGCCGCGGTCAAACCGGATGCCCGCTTGGCTGCGGTAGCCGCCGAAAAGGGGCTCAAAGTCACCACCTCGCCACCTCTCTTGCGTCGACCGGGGCGCGACGACCCGACATCGCCGGCGCTTGTCGCCAAGCTGTTTGCGGCCAAACCAGGCGAGGTCGTGACCGCCACCGATGCGGTCGGGTCCTATGTCGCGCAGCTCGATGAGGTAAAAACCCCGGAGACTCTGTCGCAAAGTGACGTGGCGGACGTTTCCCGTAACCTGAACCAGGGGATGCGAAACGATCTCACGGCCGAATTGACGCAAGCTCTCCGCGCGCGCTTCCCAGTCGACATCCGGCGCGAGGCGGTCGACCGGCTCTTTTGACCGGAGGCCTCGGTTCTTAGACCGACGGTCAGAGAGCCGACAGGACGGCGTTGATGACCGGCATTCCGACTTCGTTTTGCAAGGTCATGACCGATTCGGGGTGAAACTGGACGGCGGCGATCGGCAGACAAGCATGCTCGATCGCCATGACCACCCGATCCTCCGTGTCTGCGGTGACGCAAAGGCGCAGCACAGCTGAATCAGCACCCCGGGCCGGGGCGCGCAGAGCCCGCCGCGCCTATTGCGTTTGGCCAAATCGTACCGTCAGCCCGCAGCGAGTTCCCCGACCAAGACGCTGACTGGCTCACGAGACCGAAGTCCCCAGCGACATGGTCGGCGGACTGGTCATGGAGGCGCTGTCTACCCTCGATCAGGTCGCCTATATTCGCTTTGCCTCGGTCTACCCCAAATTTCCGTAAGGCCAAGGGATTTTGGCGAGTTCCTCGGGCGGATCGTGGCGGATGACAATTAAGGGAGGTCATGGGTGGAGCAGCTTCCTATAGTCGATCTGGTAACTGCTGAGAGGCTCCGATAGGTGCCCTCACGAGACGAGAGTGTCGGTCTGGCCCCGGCGGCTCCTTTGACCACGAGTTCTGCTCGGTCTAACTCGGTTCCAAAAGGAATGCTGCCCGTCTACGAGAGGATTGTCGGCTTGACCGACGATGTTTGCGATAAGCAGCTAAACTCCGAATACCGAGACCTGGCGCGCGCAATGACCGGAGCGCTGTGCAGGAAGCGCCCGAGCCCACTCACTTCCGGACAACCGCGAACCTGGGCGGGTGGGATCGTCTACGTGCTGGGAAGGATCAATTTTCTCGGTGACCGATCGTTTCTTCCGTACATGACAACGGCAAACCTGTGCGCCGCATTCGGCGTCGGGGAGAGCACCCTCCACGCCAAGGCGCGCGTCATCGAGAAGACCCTCAAGACGCGGATATTTGACCCGAAGTGGACGCTTCCCAGCCTGGTCGGCAGCAATCCACTTGTATGGATGGCGGAAGTGAACGGTCTGCTGGTCGATTTGCGCACGATGCCTCGTGAGGTTCAGGAAGAGGCTTTCGCCAAGGGAATAATTCCCTACATCCCTGCGGACAGGCAGGATCGATCGTGAACCCGCGGTTCCGGAAAAGTGCAACATGGTGGAAAACCGTTTTCTCAAGCGCCTGAGCAAGAAAGCCCGGAAGGGATTGCGGGGATGGCCAATTGCGACGATTGCCTTTTATGGCCCAAACCTGAGCCAAGCCACCAAGGTCGCCGTTGGCATAGTGCCATCCGAGAATACAGAGGTGGAAGAGTTACGAGACTGGAACGTGGATCGTGGCGACATCCGCGCCGATTCCGGCATTGCCCGTGAGATACTTGAATTTATCGAGCAGCATCAGGTGCGATCCGTCGCCATGACCGATGGCATAATTGGGTGTCCTCACCAGGAAGGAATCGATTACGAAGGCGAATGGTGCCCAGTTTGCGAATTTTGGCACGGACGAGATCGGTTTACGGGGCAGCGGGTCCATTAATTTACGGAAACCCGGCGGCGCCCTTTCCCGGAGTCGGAGTCATCGGCAAGGCCGTCTCCGGCGAGTAGCGCCACAATGTGACGGCCGAGACGCTGCGGACCATCGCCGCTGACCCCAGAGACCTAGCGTCATGCTGCATGGGTGGCGCGACTACAATGCCCACCGCCGCGCCCGGCATGACGTACAAGGGCGCGAGCATCGGCGGTGCGATTTTCTCGCCGCTCTGGGTGGTTGCGATTGGCGCGCTGGGATTTTCGAACGCCGCCGCAGCAATCGGCCTCGTCATGGCACTCACGATGCGGGTTCTCGCCGACTCGGTGTTTGCTCGCACACCGCAACAGATGGGATTGGCGCCCGACGGCGATGTTCTCGGCACCCAGCCGACTTCCGTCACGTCACCGGCCGCGAAGCCATTGCCTGGAGCGCTGCTTTGGAGCGATCCCAAATTCCTCACACTGTCTGCCGGCAGGGCACTCGGGTTGTTTGCGCAGATCGGCTTGACCGCGCACCTCTTCTCCCTGCTGGTGCCGACCCTGGGTGCACAACGGGCCGGACTTGCGATGGGTCGGTTACGGCCATGGCCGTAGCCGGACGTTCACTCCTCGGCTGGGCTATGCCCTTTGGGGCCGACAGGCCGCTGATCGCATGCGCCGGCTACACCGCGCAGTTTTCCGGCTCGCTCTTTCTTATCGGGGCGGCAGGCACGAGCGTTCCGCCGCTGCTGCTTGGGGTCGTCTTTCGATGTAGCACCAATTGTCATCTGGATCTTCGAATTGCCTTCGGATCAAGAGATAAGGGCTGTCAGGGTCATTCGTATCTTGCTCGGCTTCGAACATGGCTTGGTAGTAGTCGCCTTCGCCGAAGACAGAAGTGGATACGTAGTTGGCGTGAAAGTGCATGATTCCCCTCAACTACACAGCCGGTTCAAGAAAGCCTATTGCGATCCCGGTTGATTTGAAACCGCGTCACCGAGATTCCGACACGGCACACATTGCGGCGGACAGCACGTGGCTTTTCTGGTTGCAGAGGTTGACCGGAAGCGTCGGCGGAGCATTCAGTCCGTCGTGACCCGAAGCTGCCCTTCGCGACAACGGCGGCGAACGGCCGAGATCGGGTGGTGGGCCGACCTTCGCCGAAGCCATGGTGAGTGGCGAAGTCGCGCCGGAACAGGTCGTTCGCGGACCCCGGAAACATCAGGCGGGTTCACCCTGAAGCCGACGTTCGTATTCCCGTCGCCGTGAGCGCGGTGCTTGCCGCAAATCCTTAGCGGTGTGCCCTTGTTACACAACCCTGTGGAGCGATCGACGATCCGCGTATGATCAACGGCGCAGCACAGCCGAACGAGGTCGCCAATGAGCCCGCCCGACAGCGCGTTGGCCAATCTTCAGCTGACCATCGATGAGCTTGAGCGCCAATTTGCTGGCCAGAGGGCCGAGCGCGATGTGGTACTCGCTCGGGAGACCGCCACAGCCGAGCTGCACCAGATCATTAATTCGGGAAACCGGATGAGGCGGCGCGAACTTTTCGGGGTTGTCGCTGGTGCGGTCATCCTGCTACCGGGCGCGAGCCCCGCTCAGCACCTCGACCACGTTTCGCATGTCGGGGTGTTGATGGGATTCTCCGAGAACCGTCCGGAAACTCAGGAATACGTAGCGGCCTTTGCGAAGGCGCTGGAGGGGTACGGGTGGCTTGAAGGCAAGAACCTCCGGACCGACTACCGCTTCTTCTCGGCAACGGATCCAACTCTCTTCGACAGGAATGCAGCCGAGTTGATCGCGATGTCGCCGGAGGTAATTCTGGCAAGCACCACGCCAGCGCTCCGCCCACTGCACCAGCAGACACGCACAATACCGGTCGTTTTCGTACAAGTGAGCGATCCCGTGGGCCAAGGCTTCGTTGAAAACCTCGCGCGGCCGGGCGGTAACATCACGGGATTCAGCGCCTATGACGGGGAACTTGCGGCAAAATGGGCGCAATTGCTCAAGGAGGTCGCGCCAGGCGTTACCCGGGTCACCGTCATCTTCAATCCAGACACAGCGCCTCACGCTCGATTGCTCAACCCCGCCATCGCGACCGCGGCCCCGTCTCTGGGTATGACCGCGACGTTTGCTCCGGTTCACGACGACGCCGGGGTCGAATCCGCGATGGCGGCGGTGGCGCGCGAGCCGGGTGGGGGTATGATCGCCTTGCCGGATTCTTTCAATGCATTGCATCGCGATGCGATCGTCGCGGCGGCCGCCCGCCACCATTTGCCGCTGCTTGGCGTGGATGAGTTCTTCGCCAGGGCGGGTGCCGTGATGTCCTACTCAGTCGACCTAGTCCAGGTGCACGCACACGCGACCTCGTACATCGACCGCATCCTCAGGGGCACCAAACCAGCCGATCTGCCGGTTCAGCGACCGACAAAATATTCGCTGATCATCAACCTCAAGACCGCCGAGGCGCTCGGCCTGACGGTGCCGCCGGCGCTGCTCGCGCTCGCTGACGACGTCATCGAATAGGCAACCGAAACCCCAAGGGTGAATTGCTGCTTTCCCTCTGCTTAAAGCGCTCAGCCCAGCCTTGGGCAATGACGCAAATGGGGCATGAAGAGCGGTTCCCGCCGCGAAGGCTGAGTGGCTGAGCATGGGTCGAAATCGGACGCTGAGCGAGGATATGGAGCGCGTTCCTGGGGATCGATGTCGGGACGGGGTCGAGACCGCGGGGGAATTGCGAGCGGTGTGACGAAGGGGATGGCCTCGCGGTCGACGACCGAGGCGATTGAAGGAAGGTATCTCCGGATCCCTCAGCGCGCACCGTAGGAGTTCTCGCCTTTGCGCAGGATCATCCGGATCACGGTGCCGGGCAGATTGGAATCCTGGCGCGGCGCGGCTGGATCGGCACCCCGGGGCCGGGCGGGGCGCCCAGCGCGCCGCGCTTAGTCAGGCCGCACCGTCAGCCCACGGCAGGTTGCCTGACCAAGACGCTGACCGGCTCACGACAGAGGCAAAGAAATCATCGCGAGAGCCGGGTTCCCCGCGTTCATGTCCCGGATTTCCTGCAGCAGGACTCCCCGTATCCGTTGGCGGACGCCTCTGATCACCTCCTCGTCGGCCGGGGCGAACCGGTGCGGCTCTGGCGGCGGTTCTGCGGCGGTCTTCTTTTCGATGTCCTTCATCATGTCGATCAGCATCTTGGTCGCGCGCAAATTGGCGCTGGCAGATTCGTTGACCATCTGAGTGACGATCACCTCGCGCTTGGTGATCTTGCGCCGCCGTCCGTTTGTGGTGACGAACACCGGCTCGTTCAACGCCGCGACCAGAAGCCCCGGCAGGTCTTTCTTGGGCCGACCGCGGGGGTTGCCGGATTGGCCCTTCTTAAAACGGGTGTGCAGCGGCGGCTTGCGGTAGTTGGCCGCATATTCGCGCTTCGTCTCGGACATGTGTCTTCCTCTGCTTTCTTGTGCTCGGATGCTGCAAATGCCGATTGCCGCCCGGCGTCGGCAGCCATCGTTGCGCTATTCCGATAGGGGGATTTTTCTGGGTTCGGCGTCAGGGCGTGCCCGGTCGGCCGGCCGCTCCGGCCGCCTCCCGCGCTCCGCGGGGCAGCGGCGGGTGTCGATCGCCGGCTTGCCGACGCAGAATTTCGCCCTTATATCAGAGTTGGCTGTTATTTGTCAATATGACAATACTCGTATTTGCAACAAACAAGTTTGAATCCGATGAATCGACGCTTGGCTCCCTCCCCTGCTAGCCCCCTGATAGCCCGATTCGGGCGCCCTGATCGGCAAAAACAACCCCCTGTTCGTCCGCGTCAGGACGCGGCTGGTAAGTATCTGATCTACACGGCTTTATCGAGGATGACAGGGTCGAATCTCAGCGCTGAATCGATAATTCGCCCTGTTTTGCGGCTTTTACAGGGGTCAGAGGGCCGACAGGACGGCGTTGATGACCGGCATTCCGACTTCGTTTTGCAAGGTCATGACCGATTCGGGGTGAAACTGGACGGCGGCGATCGGCAGACAAGCATGCTCGATCGCCATGACCACCCGATCCTCGGTGTCTGCGGTGACAGAGAGCACCGCCGGCAAGGTGCTGCGCCGGGCGTGCAGAGAATGGTATCGACCGACCATGAATTCGGGCGGCAGACCACGCAGAAGCCTGCCGCCCAGCACTCGGACGATCGACGCCTTGCCGTGCATCGGAACATCCAGCACATCGAGCGATCCGCCGAAATATTCGACGATCCCTTGCAGGCCTAGACATACCCCGAAAATCGGGAGACGACGCTCCACCAGCAGCTCGATCGTATCGGTCATCTTGAAATCGGCCGGCCGCCCTGGCCCTGGAGACAGCACCACCAGATCGGCGTCGGCTCCCTGCCGCAGTTCCCTCCGGCCGAGCTCCGGACGCATCGTGACGACCTCGGCGCCGGTCGTGCGAATGTAGTTGGCGAGGGTGTGGACGAACGAATCCTCGTGATCGATCAGCAGCACCCTCCGGCCGCTACCGACCCCAGTCGTGAGCGGCGCGCGGGCGGCCGCCGCAACCGGTCCACGGATCGCGGTGAACATAGCGGAAGCCTTCAGGCGAGTTTCCGCTTCCTCCGCTTGCGGGTCGCTGTCATAGAGCAGCGTGGCGCCGGCGCGCACTTCCGCGACGCCATCATTCATGCGGATCGTCCGCAGGGTCAGGCCGGTGTTCATGTTGCCGTCGAAAGTGATCCGGCCGATCGCGCCGCCATACCACCGGCGGGACGAGCGTTCCTGTTCTTCGATAAAGCGAATCGCCCAAAGTTTCGGCGCCCCCGTCACGGTCACCGCCCAGGCGTGGCTGAGAAAGCCGTCGAGGGCATCAAACGGCTCGGCCAGCATGCCCTCGACATGGTCGACGGTGTGGATCAGGCGCGAATAGAGCTCGATTTGGCGCCGCCCGATGACGCGCACGCTGCCGGGTATCGCCACACGTGATTTGTCGTTCCGGTCGACATCCGTGCACATGGTCAGCTCGCTCTCGTCCTTTGTCGAGTTGAGCAGCTCACGGATGCGCTCGGCATCCTCGACCGGGTCGCGGCCACGGGCGATCGTGCCGCTTATCGGGCAGGTCTCGATCCGCCGGCCCTCGACCCGGACGTACATTTCAGGCGAGGCGGCGACGAGGAATTCACCCTGGCCGAGATTGATCAGCGCGCCGTAGGGTGCTGGGTTCGCTTGGCGCAGCCGCTGGAAGACCACGCTCGGCAGGTCTCCGCAGGCATCGGCAAACAGCTGCCCGACTACCACCTCGAACAGATCGCCGCGGGCAAAGGCGGCCCTGGCCCGCTCGACCAGCGCGGCATATTCGCCCGGCCTGTGATCGCTCTCACTGGGTCGGATGGCCGCTACCCGGTCGCCACAGTAGGGATCGGGTACGGTCGTTCGCGGCATGCCGCTCGTGGTGGCTCCGGCGACTTCGAACTCGTACCGGTGAACCGCCGCCGATTGACGCATATGATCGACGATCAGGATCTCGTCAGGCAGGTAGAGGACGAGATCCCGCTGATCGTCGGGGCGGGGCAGCCGTAGCTGCATCGGCTCGAACTGGAAGACCAGATCATATCCAAACGCACCGTAAATCCCGAGGTGCTGGTCCTCGGAACTTGCGAACATATGGATCAGCGCGCGCAGCACCGAAAATACCGAGGGCTGGCGGCTGCGGCGCTCCTCGGGGAAACGTTCTTCGGTTTCGTCGATTTCGCCCGTGATGCGGTCGGCCGACCTTCTCTCGACGGTCGTTGCCGGGAGAGTGCCGATCGTCTCGACGATCGGATCCAACAGAATACGGCCCCGCTCATTCAGCGCGTCGACTGCGAACTGCCGCCCGCGCGCGGTGATCACGAGCGGTGGATCGACAAAGCCCATGTCCCAGCGCGTATATCGGCCGGGAAACTCGAAACTCGAGGAAAACAGCACACCGCGCCGGGTGTCGAGCGCACCGGCGAGAGCGTTGTCGGCCGGGCGATAGGGTTGATTGCTGATCTCACGCCGGACGCCGATACCACCCTCGGTGCGATAGCTCATGAACTGCATGTGGTTCCCCTCCTGGCCAACGGCGCCGCGGGAGATCCGGGAGGGTCCGCTCCAAAACTGCGAAGGCCGCCCGGTGCTTCCGCGGCGGCCTCTATTGGAACAACGAAAACGATGGCCGCCCGTTTTAGACGGGCCACCACCAAGCTGCTGATTGCGCAAAGCAAGACATCGGCCGAGGATTAGCAGATCGCTGTCGAGACTGCAATCGTCGACCGACGAAGCGACATCGACGCGCCTTATCGGGTCACACGTTGCTCACCGGATCGGGCTCATGAGGAGAAACCGGGATGAACGAAGCCGGTCTCGACAGACGACTGCGCGAGATAGGGCGAACCATTCTCCTCAGATTGTCTCTCGCCGCCCTCGGCCTCAATCTCGCGAGCACGATGGCGACCGCGATTTCCCCGCCTAACGCGATTGGTGTGCCGTCCGAAGATTTTTGTGTGACGAAGGGGCAAGGGCGGGTCCTCCGCGCCGACCCCTCCAACTACCGGGAATTGGTTTCAGCGCTGCAGGCCGGCGATACTTTGCTGCTCGCGTCCGGCCGATATCCCCTATTGACCGTCGCCAACCTCAACGGCGGGCCCGGTCGTTGTATAACCATCGCCGGGCCAGCTGCAGGCGCGCGCGCCGTAATCGTTGGCCAGACCGGGCACAATACCGTCGAGATCGTCGATTCCAGCTACATCGTCGTCAGCAATCTCACGATCGACAGCCTCGGCTTGGGCGGCGACGGGATCAAGGCGCCGCGTACGACGCATCAAGCCACCCATCACATCATCCTGAATGGAAACCTCATAATCGGCGCCGGCGCGGTCCAGCAGACGGACGGGATCTCGACCAAGACTCCGACCTGGAATTGGGTCATCCGGCGCAATGCGATCGCTGGTGCCGGAACCGGGATCTACCTCGGAGATTCGGACGGCAGCAGTCCCTTTATCGCCGGGATCATCGAAAACAATCTTGTCCTCAATCCCCTCGGGTATTGCATGGAGATCAAACACCAACTCGGCCGTCCTGCTCTCGCCGGCGTGCCTCAGGGACCGCAATCGACGATCATTCGGAACAACGTTTTCATCAAGGACGACCGCTCGTCACCCGACGGTGACAGGCCCAACCTGTTGGTCGGGGGGTTTCCCGATACCGGCTCCGGCTCGCACGACCTCTATCAAATCTATGGCAATCTATTTTTGTACAACCCGCGTGAGGCGCTCTTCCAGGGCTCGGGCCGCATCAGCTTTCACGACAATATCCTCGTTGGCGGGCAAGCCGCCGGTGCCCTCTTTCGCGATCATGATTTGCCGCTGAGGCTGGCGCACATCTTCAATAATACGATCTACTCACCGCAAATCGGCATCAAATTCGGCAACCCCGCCCGTGAGGGCCATGCAGTCCTCGGCAATCTGATCTTTGCCGAGACCCCAATAATCGGCCTTGACGTCGCCGCGCAGGACAATCTCGTCGCGTTGCCAGCCGAGGCTCGCAATTATGTCAGGATGCCGTCCTCTCGGCTCGGTGCGATGGATTTTTATCCACTTCCCGGCAGAGTGACGGGGTCGCCACTCGATCTGTCCTCTTTTGCCGGCGAGCTCGACTTCGATCGCGATTTCAACGGCGTCGGCAAAGACGGCCACCATTTCCGCGGCGCCTATGCCGGCGAAGGAATGAACCCGGGATGGCGACTGGGCGCCCAGATAAAGACCAACAAGTAGTCCGCGGGCCGAGCAACCGTCAGCGTCCCACTTCGCCCTCCTCCGACATGCGGTGCCGGACTACAGCGCTGACCGGGACGAGGGCGAGCCCCTTCTCGCCGAGCAGCGGCAACCACGCCTTGAGAGCGGCGATCGTCGTGTCGTGCGGATGACCGATCGCGATTGCGCTGCCGTGCTGCCGCGCAAGCTGTTCGACTCTTGCGAGCTGCTTGTCGATTGCCGCCGGTCTCTGCTCGTCGTCGAGAAACACGTCGCGGGCGGCGTGCGGAACCCCATAGGCAACGGCCAGACGAATCCCCGCACTCGAAGGCGAGGTTCGTGAATCGAGAAACACCAGGCCGCGGGAGTGCAGCTCCTCCATGACCGGCGCCATCGCGCGCTCATCCGATGTGAATTTGCTGCCCATATGGTTGTTGATCCCGACGAAACCGTCGAAACGCCCAAGCCCCCAGCGCAGCCGTTCCAGGATCTCGTCGCGCGACAGCGCGGTAAAGAGCCCGTGGGGGCCGGGATCGGCATGCTGGTCGACCGCCTCCATCGGCACGTGCACAAGGAGCTCGTGACCGGCGCGGCGAGCTGCCTGGGTTTGCGCCGCGAGGTCGCTCGCATAGGTCATGAAGGACAGAGTCAGCGGCCCGCTCAGCCGAATTGCTTCAGCGGTGCGCGCGCGGTCGAGGCCGAGATCGTCGAGCACGACCGCGACGAGCGTGCGATTGCTGGTCGGTGGCACCGGCACTGCGTAGCGCAACCAAGCCGGCTTGGCTGCGGCCGGGGGCATCGGTGGGGGTGGCCGCAATGTCGCCTCTTCGGTCGGTCTGGCCGGTTGGACCGACTTTTCGGGCGGCGCGAACGGCTGCGCTGGAGCAACCGATGCCTCGCCCGGGCGAGCCCCGCTCGGTCCCGGCAATTTCTCGCCGTGACGGAATGAAAATGTCGCGAGGAGCAAGGCGCCGGCGCAGAACACCATCAACCCAACGAAAATCGCACGGCGATGCGGCACGACATGTCGCCGGAACGTTCGCTGCAGACCCCGCCAGCGTGCCTTTGCCAGTCGCCCGGGTCGAAAGTTCATCGCCTCGCGTCGGCGCTGCGCCCGAGGATTTTCGTCATGATTTGGATTAGATCGCAAACAGGCGCGCTTCGCAACACCTGGTATTGCGCAAATTCAGAACCGCTATATCTGGCTTTCTAAGTCCCGAAGGCCTGTCAGTTCAGTTTGGCAGCCCTGTTCGTGTCGTCGTCAGGTCCAAAATCGCGATCGTCCGCTGGATTCTTGCCCAGGTGAGCAACGCATCCCGGTCGCCTTGCCCGCGCATGCGATCGATGCAGTTTGCCGCTTCGAGTTCGGCGTCCCCGCCAAATTCGTGCATCATCAGATGTGCGACACGCAAGATATCGAGATCGGAGACCATCATCCCTCCTTGGGTGCACCTCATCACTTGCGCCGGCCACTCGGCCAACCACAATAAAGACAAGAACCGACGCGCTTCGGACTCTGAGTAAGTTTTAACAAAACTTCGCGTACGGCAATCTTTGTGAATTAAAGATTACGCTATTTGATTGAGAATTACAAATAAATTTATAGTTAAATGCAATCGACGTCACGACGCGTCACCTCATGTCACAAAACCGAACAAAACCAAGCGTTCCTGGGCATCTCACCGTCACCCGCCACCACTCATCCGTCAGGTCGAGCCGCGGCACCCGGCTGGGTTTGCTAAGACGCTTGAGCGAAAGCCGGCATCAATTGCGGGCGGTGATCGCTCTCCACCAAGTGTTTCTCAGCATCATATAGATCGACGGCGTTCTGCAAGTTCAGCCAATACTGCGCACTCGTCCCTAGCGCCGCCGCGATCCGCGTCGCCATCTCCGCGGTGATCGCCACGTGGCCGTTGACGATGCCACTCATGTGCTTGCGGGTAACCCCGCAGGCCTCGGCGAAGGCCGCGATCGAGATCTCGTGAGGCGCCAGATACAACCCGGCCAGGATCTCGCCTGGCATGCTCGGCCGTCTGGTTCGCCGACTGCTCGTCGCCATGCCACCCTCAGTGATAGTCCTCGAAATCGACATCGAGGACGTCGCCCGTGTTGCCGTGTTCGAAGCGGAAGGTCAGCCGCCAATTGCCGCTGACCGACATCGCGAAGGTGCCAGCTCGTGGGCCTTGGAGTGCGTGAAACCCACGAGCCCCGCGGAGATCAGTAACGCCGGTGGCGCCGTCTATCGCGTCGAGCACCAAAGTCATGCGCTCGCGAAACTCCACCCCGATCCGGCGCGACCGCCCGGTAAGGAAGACCTCCTCCACGCCTTTGTGCGCAAAGGTCCGGATCGACATAGCAATACTCCCCTCTGCATTGCCTCGATCCCTTCCTTCCGCTCCAGTTTTCGGGCAAAAATCGTAACCTGATAGGTAACGCTAAGGCAGCGGCTTGTCAAGTGGCGGCGTTGAGGAGCACCCGGCGAGCGAACAGCGGGATGACCTTCGGGCTCGGCCACGACCCGGTCGAGCAGGTGCCGGGCGCCTGCCGAATCGCGGGAAAGATCCGATGGGATGGCTAGGACAAAAATCGGGCCGAACGCGTGTGCCGGAGAGAACGACCGGCGATGAGTTCGATGCGGTGCGCCTATATCCGGAAATATCGCCGGATCAGCACCGCAAAGGATCAACCATGGGCGTCACTACAGCGCAGATCGTGCCGCTGCATTGCACGTCTGCGGCCGCCAGCGCCACAGCGCCAATCCAAGCAGGCATTTACTCCATCACGGCCGGCGTGCTCGAAGCACCCGCGTCTCCGTGGCATCGGCTCGGCCTGCATATCGGCCGGCCGGTATGGGCGGTCTTGGCCTGCGGATGCGACCATCCGGTCCCCCGCCGGCTGCGCCGCGCAGGCGACATCGCTTTGTTACCGGCCGGGTCGGCCGCGATTTTGGAACGCGAGTCGCCGTCCACCGTGCTGATGGTGGAGCTCGCTCCGGCTCTGCTCCAAGAAGCTGCGCTCGAGATGGGGTGCGATAAGCGCTCGCTCGCACTCGCGCCCGATCCGCAACTGCGTGACGGGCAGATCGAACATATCGGCTGGGCGCTGAAGGCGGAGCTCGAGGCCGGCCAACCAAACGGGCGGCCCTATCTCGAGGGATTGGGGTTGGCACTCTCGGCCCGGTTGGTGTCGCGCTACGCGATCCGTCGGCCCGGCCCCACGCCGCGCCTTACCTTGCCGGCCGGGCAGATGCGGCGGGTCACCGACTATATCGAGGCCAATCTCGACGGGGATCTGTCATTGCGCCTGTTGGCGCAGATCGCGGGCTTCAGCCTGTCCCATTTCAAGACCCTGTTCCGGCACACGGCGGGCGTGCCGCTGCACCAATACGTGATCCGCCGCCGCGTCGAGCGGGCGCGTCTGCTGCTGGCGCAAGGCCATTCGCCGATCAGCCAGGTCGCGTTCGCGGCCGGGTTCACGCACCAGAGTCACATGGCCCGACATGTTCGCCGCCTGCTGGGGGTGACGCCCTCCGACCTGCTCAGCCATGGCAAGTGAGCATTCGCGCGCTTTTTTCCGGCCGATCGTGCTGGCACCGGCCGATCGTGCGCGACTGCAGATGCTCTTCACCCTAGATCCGCCCGGTTCAGTTTCTCCATGAGGGATGTCGGCATCGGGTAGGTCGGACGCGACAGCCCCCAAAACGCCACGAGGAAATGCACGATGACTGCTGAACCGAGCCCGAAGGGCGCGTGGACAATCACCACGCTTCTGTTTTGCTACATGCTGATCAATTTCGCGGACAAGGCGGTGGTCGGCCTCGCCGGCGTTCCGATCATGCAGGAGCTCGACCTTACGCCCAGGCAGTTCGGGCTCGTCGGATCGAGCTTCTTTTTCCTGTTCTCGCTCTCCGCAATCCTGGTCGGCTTCGTCGCCAACCGCGTGGCCGCGCGGTTCGTGATCCTGGCATTGGCACTCTCCTGGGCCGTCGTGCAGTTTCCGATGGTCGGCGCAATCGGGCTGTCGACCTTGCTCGCCTGCCGCATCATGCTCGGCGCCGGCGAAGGCCCGGCCTTCTCGGTGGCGGTTCATGCGCTCTACAAATGGTTCCCGGACGAGAAGCGAACATTGCCGACGGCCGTCCTTGCCCAAGGCGCGACATTCGGCGTGATTCTCGCGTTGCCGGCGCTCAACTGGATCATCGTCAACTATTCGTGGCACTGGGCGTTTTTCGCATTGGGTATCGTCGGGCTGCTTTGGGTCCTGTTCTGGCTGTTTCTCGGCCGGGAAGGACCGCTCACCGGTTCGGCGCAACCTGTCGAGGGCGGCGGGATCCTCGAACGCGTGCCCTACCGGCGTCTGTTGCTGGCGCCGACCTTCATCGGCTGCTGCATAGCGGCCTTTGGCGCGAATTGGGGGCTGTCGCTCGGCCTCACCTGGTTTACCCCTTTCATCGTGAAGGTCCTCGGCTTCTCGCAGGCGAGCGCGGGGCTAATCGCGACCTTGCCATGGGTGATGGGCGCGACCGTGGTTCTGGCGACCGGCTGGCTCTCACAGTTTCTGATGGTGCGCGGAACTTCCTCCCGTCTGGCGCGTGGCGTGCTCGGGTCTGCTCCTCTGATTGTCGGCGGGTTGATCGTGCTGATGATGTCGTACGTGGACAGTCCGATCGCGAAAATCGCCCTGCTCGTCATTGGCGGCGGTCTGATCGGATCGATTTTCGTCGTCTGCCCGGCGATCATCGGCGAGTTCACGCCGGTGACCCAGCGCGCGAGCATCATCGCGATCTATGGAGCGATCCAAAGCCTTGCAGGCATTCTGGCCCCGGCCGTCAATGGCAGCGTGATCGAGAGTGCCGCGACCTTGGTGCAGGGCTACAATGCAGGCTACAGGATCACTGCGGTGGTCCAGATGTTCGGTGGCTTGGCCGGCCTGCTTCTACTAAGGCCCGCCGCCGAGACGGCGCGGCAGATCCGCCTCGTCCCCGCGACGACGCCGGCGTAACCGGGCGAAAAGGCATCCCTGGCCTGTTCGACCATCCGGCTCCGACCCTTATCGGTCACCTATGGTTATCAACCGGCTTTCCGGGTCTTTGGTCTTTGGTGGCCGTGCTCCGCGCTTTGCGGTTGCTGCCCAGCAACGTCGCCGAGGAATGTGCTCTAAGCGACCAATCAAATCCTAAACCGTCACGGCCTTTGTGCGCTCTCCCGTCCAGCTCTCTGTTGCCGCTGCCGGGCAAACCCGGAATAGGTGAGATATCCTCCTGCCAGCGCCGGAATGATCGTGTAAACGCCGGAATGTGACGGATAGTGCATGGCGCCGAGCAGCGCCGTCCAACCAGCGGCCGGAACCAGCAGTAACGCGGCCCCCTTGATTGTCATCATCCACCCGAGGAGCGACACAACCGCCGCCGCCGGATCACCCCAGACATTGTGGCCCAGCACGATCGCCAGCCCGGACGCGAACGTAAGTATGCCGGACACCCACAATAGCGCCGGCTGATCGACCATCGCCGGAGCGACGACCGTCAGCAGCCCGGGTTGCGTCCATTCTGACACCGCCGTGACCAGCAGAAACACACCAAGTAAGCGGGACAAATAACGGGTAAGAGGCGACATGATGGTGACCTCTGCATCATCGCAGAGCTGGAAATGATGCTTCTCCGGCTCGAAAGGAAGCCGTTCATTAAAGGAACGCGGGGATTTTTTTGTGCTCAGAAATCAAGACTTTCGGCAAACCGGGATCGGCCCGAATC
>JAFAHQ010000133.1 GCA_019237135.1 Alphaproteobacteria bacterium | reverse complement strand
CTGGAGAATTATTGGAAAGGCGTGTTGCTTATTCCTGACCGCCGGCTTGTTGCCGGTCGTCTCGACGGCATTATAGCCGGCTCGGCGCAGCTCAGCCGGGCGCCGCGCAACAACGAGGCGCAGGCCTTTGCCGGAACCCTTACCAGCGCGTTCGTGGCACCCTGGGCGCGTCGCCGCGGTATCGGTCGCGGAATCGTGCTGGAGATCGAGAGCCTCGCCCGCGAAATCGGTTTGGCCGTTCTCAACCTTGATCTCCGCGACACCCAGCGCGCCGCGATCCGCCTCTACGAGAGCCTGGGCTACATTCGCTGGGGCACCCATCCGGTCTATGCACGGGTCGAGGGGCGGATCGTGCCGGGGCACTACTATTACAAGCTGCTCGAAAACGAGCCGGCGGCGCCGTGATCCTGTTCCCGGCGATCGACATCAAGGACGGCGTTTGCGTCCGCCTTGTCCGCGGCGATATGGCAAGTGCTACCATCTTCAACCGGGATCCCGCTTCGCAAGCTCGCCATTTCGCAGACGCCGGCTTCTCCTGGCTGCACATCGTCGACCTCGACGGCGCGGTCGCCGGGCGCTCGGTAAACGGAGCAGCGGTGGCGGCGATTCGCGACGCCGTCGATCTGCCAATCCAGCTCGGTGGCGGGGTTCGCGGCCGCGCCGCGATCGAGCACTGGCTGGCGCTCGGGATCGATCGCGTCGTGCTCGGCACCACGGCGTTACGCGACCCCCGCCTTGTTCGAGATGCCGCTGCCGATCATCCGGGCAGGATCGTCGTCGGCATTGATGCGCGGGACGGGCATGTTGCGGTCGAAGGCTGGACCGAGACAACCGACCTCGGGGTGGTCGACCTCGCTCGCCATTACGAGGAGTGCGGCGTGGCGGCGATCGTCTATACCGATATCGCGCGAGACGGAGCGCTCGTCGGCGTCGACGTGAACGCGGTTGCCGCGGTCGCGCGGCAAATCCGGATTCCTCTTATCGCGTCTGGCGGGGTCTCCTCACTCGACGACATCGCAGCGCTCAAGGCGCAGGAGGCCGACGGCATCGCCGGGATCATTTGCGGGCGTGCGCTCTATGACGGGCGGATCAATCCCGCGGCGGCGTTGCGCTTGCTCTCGGAGAGTTCCCGGTGCTGAAGATGCGGATCATCCCGTGTCTCGATGTCAAGGACGGACGCGTCGTCAAAGGTGTAAAATTCGTTGACCTCGTCGATGCCGGCGATCCAGTGGCGCAGGCGCGGTTCTATGATCGCGAAGGCGCTGATGAGCTGTGCTTTCTCGACATCACCGCCAGCGCCGAAGACCGCGGCACGCTTTACGACGTAGTCCGCCGCACCGCCGAGGAATGCTTTATGCCGTTGACCGTCGGCGGCGGCGTGCGCGCAGTCGAGGACATCCGCCGCCTGCTGCTGGCCGGTGCCGACAAGGTGTCGATCAACACCGCCGCCGTCGCGCGGCCCGAATTCCTGCGCGAAGCGGCGCAGAAATTCGGCAGCCAGTGCATCGTCGCGGCGATCGATGCCAAGCGGGCTGGCGGAGAGCGATGGGAGGTGTTCACCCATGGCGGCCGCCGGCCGACCGGTATTGACGCGATCGCCTGGGCATGCCGGCTCGCCGATTACGGCGCCGGCGAGATTCTCTTAACCTCGATGGATCGCGACGGGACCAAGGCGGGTTTCGACATCGCTCTGACACGCGCCGTCGCCGATGCGGTCCGCGTGCCGGTGATCGCCTCCGGCGGCGTGGGCACGCTCGATCACCTAGTCGAGGGTATTCGTGATGGACACGCCACCGCGGTGCTGGCGGCGTCAATCTTCCATTTCGGGACCTACCGGATCGGCGAAGCCAAGGCGCGGCTCGCGGCTTGCGGCATCTCGGTGCGGTACTGAGCGATGGCTCCTGAGCTGGGTCCTGCGCTCGACCGCCTGTGGCAGGTCATCCAATCGCGCCGTGGCGCCGATCCGCAGACCTCGTACACCGCGCGGCTCTTCGCCCGGGGCAGGACGAAGATTGCCCAAAAGCTCGGCGAGGAGGCAGTCGAGGCGGTCATCGAGGGTGTCGGAGAGAACTCCGCAGCGCTCGTCGCGGAGAGCGCCGATCTGATTTATCACCTGTTGGTGCTGTGGGCAGCTGCCGGTGTGTCGCCCGCGGATGTCGCCGCCGAGTTGGCGCGCCGCGAGGGCACCTCCGGGATCGAGGAAAAACGTTCGCGGGCCAACCTTTGACCGGAGGCATCATGGCCTACGACCGCAACAACGTCTTTGCCCGCATCTTGCGCGGCGAAATCACGTGCAACAAGGTCTACGAGGACGAGCACGTCCTCGCCTTTGACGACATCTCTGCGCGCGCCCCAACCCACGTGCTGGTAATCCCGAAAGGGGAATACGTCTCGCTCGACGATTTTTCCGCGAAGGCCTCGGCGACGGAACTCGCCGCATTTATCCGCGCCCTTGGGCATGTTGCGCGGGCACGAGGCGTGGCCGATACGGGCTACCGCATCCTCGCCAATGTCGGCCGCGACGGCCACCAGGAGGTTCCGCATTTCCATGCACACGTCGTCGGCGGCCGCGACCTCGGCGCCATGCTGCCGCGCCGCTGATCATCGGCGAGATGTCGGTAAATCACAAATTAGGCGCGCTTGAAAGTTACATCGTTCGCGTGTAGTCAAGCCTAGCGAGTAAACGCCCGGGAGGCACGTGATGACGGTTTCCGTACAAACTGTGGGTGGGGGGGCCCCTGCGCGTACGCTGAGCTTGCCGTGGATTATTACCGCCTCTTCGGTTGGCACCCTGGTTGAGTGGTACGACTTTTACATCTACGGCGTGCTGGCGGTGTTCTTCGCCCAGCACTTCTTTCCCCCCGGCAACCCGGGCTTGGCATTCCTGGCCAGCCTTGCGGTCTTCTGGTTCGGCTTCATCATGCGACCCTTTGGAGCCGTCCTCTTTGGTTATCTCGGCGACCGGATCGGGCGAAAATTCACCTTTATGCTGACGCTTGTTTTGATGGGCCTCGCTACTTTCCTCGTGGGTCTGCTGCCCACCTACGCGACCTTGGGACTTGCTGCGCCGATCGTGCTCCTGATTATCCGCGCGATCCAGGGCCTCGCTCTCGGCGGGGAGTATGGCGGTGCCGCCACCTATATCGCCGAACATGCACCGGACGGGAAGCGCGGCTTGTACACGAGCTGGATCCAGACGACCGCCACGATGGGTATCGTCGGCGCTCTGCTGGTGATTCTGCTCTGCCGACTGTCCTTGGGCGATGCCGCGTTCACCGATTGGGGCTGGCGTATTCCGTTCCTGCTCTCGGCGATTCTGGTGGTGCTATCCGGCTATCTCCGGCTCAAGCTGGAAGAATCCCCGCTCTTTGCCCGGTTAAAGGAACAAGGAGGAGTCTCGAAGAATCCGACTGTCGAGAGCTTCCTCGGCGGCGGCAGGAACTGGCGCCTGATTCTGATTGCCCTGTTTGGCGCAACCGCGCCGGAGGGCGTGGTTTGGTACACGGGTCAGTTCTACGCACTCTTCTACATGACGACGGTGCTGAAGATACCGCTCGTCACGGTGTACGTCGTCTTAATGGTGGCGCTGACGGTTGGCTCGATCTTCTTCGTCTTCTTCGGCTGGCTGTCCGACCATATCGGTCGGCGCAACATAATGACCCTCGGGTTCGCGCTCGCCGTGGTGACCTACTGGCCGGTCTTCACTTGGCTCGGCACATTCAAAGACAACCCGGTGATGCTAACCATCCTGGTGTTTTACCTGGTCATCCTGGTGACGATGGTCTACGGCCCGATCGCCGCCTTCCTCGTCGAGCTCTTCCCGGCGCGCATCCGCTATAGCTCTCTGTCGTTGCCCTACCATATCGGTAACGGATGGTTCGGCGGCGGCGTCCCGGCCATCGGTACGGCGCTCGCGCTGAGCACCGGCGTAGCGCTGAGCGCCCTCTTCTATCCGATGGCGATCGCCGCGATCGGCGTCGTGGTCAGCTTCGCCTTCATCCGCGAGCCGACACACAAAATCAGGATTTGGGAGGAGGTCGGCGGCGGGGCGCCGCCGCTGGTCCCCGACCAGCCTTAGCCCGGGGATCGTAGCTCCGCTTTACTTTAGTAGCTCCCGCATGCTCTGCGGGATGGGTTCCTCCAGGACATAGTCGTAAAGCTCGTGCAGCAGATCTTCGCCATGCGTTCTGCCGTCGAGAAAGGCGGCGATCCGGTCCGCCACGGAAACCGGTACAAAGGTTGATTGCGGCGGGTCGCAAGGCGTGGGTACCGCCTCGCGTTCCGGCTTAACCTCGGAGTTCATCGAGTTACGCAGCGCCACATTAAATCTCCGTCGTGTCAGAACGCTAACAGTTTGTAACAACCAAGGATCCATCGGATACGCAGAGGCCCTATGCAACCAACGCATGGAACGATTAAGCGGCCCGCCGTGCCCTATGAGGGTGGCGCGCTCTCGATTGGCGCTGCTGGTCGGCGGTAGCTTAGAGCCTCGGCTACGTGCCGCCGTTCGATGCCGGACAAGCCATCGAGATCGGCCAGGGTTCGGGCGACGCGCAGCACCCGATGGTAGCCACGCGCCGAGAGGCGCAGTCGCTCTGCCGCCCGCAGCAACAACGCGCGGCCACCCGCTTCGGGACTCGCGATCTCATCGAGCAATGCCCCGTCCGCTTCGGCGTTGGTGCGGATGCGCCTCTGGGCGGGAAGTGCGGAATAGCGCGCCGCCTGTCGGGTACGGGCCGCGGCAACGCGACGAGCGACCGCCGCACTCCCCTCGGCGGGGGGCGGCAAAGCAAGATCCGCAGAGGGTACGGCGGGGACGTCGATATGAAGATCGATGCGATCCAGCAGGGGACCTGAGAGCCGCGCTTGATAATCTTCTGCGCAGCGCGGTGCCCGGCCGCAGGCCGATTCAGCGAAACGGCCACAACGGCACGGGTTCATCGCCGCAATTAGCTGGAATCGCGCGGGATAGGTAACGTGCCCCTGGGCGCGGGCGACGCTGACGCGACCTGTCTCCAGCGGCTGGCGAAGCGCTTCGAGCGCCGCGCGGTTGAACTCTGGGAACTCGTCGAGAAACAGTACCCCCTGATGGGCGAGCGAAATTTCTCCTGGGCGCGCGCGTGCTCCGCCGCCGACGAGAGCTGGCAGCGAGGCAGAATGGTGCGGATCGCGGAACGGCCGCTCTCGGGTCAACTCACCGTTGCGCAACCCACCCGCGACCGACTGGATCATACCGAGCTCAAGCGCCTCGCCGGGTTCGAGTGGTGGCAGAATTCCCGGAAGCCGCGCTGCAAGCATCGACTTGCCCGCCCCCGGGGGGCCGACCATCAGCAGATTGTGACCCCCCGCTGCGGCGATCTCGAGCGCGCGCTTGGCGCATTCTTGCCCCTTCACATCTCGAAGGTCGAGCCCGGCCGACCGCGAGGCGGCGAGACGTGCGTCTGGCGGAGGCACGAGCTGGGTTCCCTTGATGTGGTTAACGATGGCTAAGAGATTCGGCGCGGCAATGATTTCGACATCGCCCGCCCAGGCCGCCTCTCCTCCGCACGCGGCGGGGCAGATGATGCCGCAGCCTCGGGTTGCTGCGGCCAATGCAGCGAGCAGCACCCCGGCAACGTTCGTCAACGACCCGTCGAGCGCCAATTCCCCGAGAACCGTGTAAGAGACGAGCTCGTCGGCCGGCAGCACATCCATCGCTGCCAGCAGGCCCAAGGCGATCGGCAAGTCGAAGTGGCTGCCTTCCTTGGCGACATCGGCTGGGGCCAGGTTGACGGTGATCCGTTTCGGCGGTAACGCCAAGCCGAGTGCGGCGAGCGCGGCGCGCACCCGTTCACGTGACTCGGCGACCGCCTTGTCAGGCAACCCGACCACGGTGAAGGCCGGTAGCCCGGAGACGATCGTCACCTGGGTCTCGACCTCGATGACCTCGACTCCGTGAAACGCCACCGTCCGAACCCGTGCGACCATTGATTAACCACATTGCAAGCACAGGTTGAGTTTAGCCCCTTGCGTGCCTCAAAGCCAGGGCAGAAACGCCGCGGACTCCCCAACGGCAAGTATGCTAGGTCGTCAGACCGAGCTTGTACGGGCCCGGGTTGCTAACAGGTTCGAGATGAATCGGAAAAGGTTGCCGCCGGGGAACAGGTGGCTCTCGATCCCGGCGGCGGCGGCGGCGGCGCAATCTGTTTCTCTGTCCCCGATCAGAAAGCTTGATCGGGCATCGACCGGCCAGCAGCGGAAGAGGTCTATGATCATCCCCGGTGCGGGTTTGCGCCAGTCGCTCACGCGGCGATACTCGGGAAGCAGAGCATCGGGGTGAAACGGGCAGTAGCGGATGTCGTCGAAATGGGCACCTG
>JAFAHQ010000372.1 GCA_019237135.1 Alphaproteobacteria bacterium | reverse complement strand
CATTGGCGCTGCTGCCGTCATAGCGCGGCCTTCAGCCGACGCTGCCTTCGAGGCTCACGGCGAGCAGCTTCTGTGCCTCGACCGCGAATTCCATCGGCAGCTCCTTGAGCACTTCCTTGCAAAAGCCGTTGACGATGAGCGAGACCGCATCCTCGGCGCTCAAACCGCGCTGGCGGCAGTAGAACAGCTGATCCTCGCTGATCTTTGAGGTCGTCGCCTCGTGCTCGACGCGGGCCGACGGGTTGCGAACCTCGATATAGGGCACGGTGTGCGCGCCGCAGCGGTCGCCGATCAGCAGCGAATCGCATTGCGTGTGATTGCGGGCGTCCTGCGCCCGCGGCTGCACCCGTACGAGGCCGCGATAGGTATTCTGCCCACGACCGGCGGAAATCCCTTTCGCGACGATCGTCGACCGGGTGTCCTTGCCGAGGTGGATCATCTTTGTCCCGGTATCCGCCTGCTGGCGATTGTTGGTAATTGCGACGGAATAGAATTCGCCGACCGAGTGGTCACCCTCCAGCACGCAGCTTGGATACTTCCAGGTAATTGCCGAGCCGGTCTCGACCTGGGTCCACGAGATCTTGGCCCGCACCCCACGGCAGGCGCCGCGCTTGGTGACAAAGTTGTAAATGCCGCCGCGGCCCTCGGCGTCGCCTGGGTACCAATTCTGCACGGTCGAATATTTGATCTGAGCGTTCTCATGGGCGATCAGCTCGACGACGGCGGCATGGAGTTGGTTTTCGTCGCGCTGGGGCGCGGTGCAGCCTTCGAGGTAACTGACATAGCTGCCGGCGTCGGCGATGAGCAAAGTACGCTCGAACTGGCCGCTTTTGGCCGCGTTGATCCGGAAATAGGTGCTGAGTTCCATCGGGCAGCGAACGCCGGGCGGTATGTAGGCAAAAGAGCCGTCGCTGAAGACCGCCGAATTTAGCGCTGCGAAGAAATTGTCGTTCTGCGGGACTACCGTCCCGAGGTAGCGGCGGACGAGGTCCGGGTGCTCGCGTACCGCCTCACCCATCGAACAGAAAATAATGCCGAGCTTGGCGAGCTCCTTCTTGAAGGTCGTCGCCACCGAAATACTGTCGAAGACCGCATCCACGGCCACTCCAGCGAGAGCCTCGCGCTCGCGCAGCGGGATCCCGAGCTTTTCGTAGGTGCGTAGAAGCTCCGGATCTACCTCGTCGAGTGATTGCGGCCCCGTGCTCTTCTTCGGCGCGGAATAATAGGTGGCGGCTTGATAGTCGATCGGCGTAAGATGAAGCTTCGCCCAATTTGGCTGCGACATCTTCTGCCACGCTCGGAAAGCGGCGAGCCGCCATTCGAGCAGCCAACCTGGCTCTTCCTTCTTAGCCGAGATGAAGCGGATCGTGTCCTCGCTGAGGCCGGGCGGAGCCTCGTCGGCTTCGATGTCGGTCACAAAGCCGTATTTGTAGCCCTCCTGGGAGAGCGACCGGACGGTCTGGAGAGTGTCTGTTGACGCGGTCATGCAGAGTATCTGGTCTCGTCAGTTTCTGGCGAAGCGGCGCGCACGGGCATTCGGGGGACAAAGGCGGCTGGGGTGACCATCGCATCGAGTGAAACCGCTGCGAGGGCCTGTCCTACCGCGCGGTTGATCGCCGCCCAGTGCGGTCGTGTCGGGCAGTAAGTCGTGCGCGAGCATTCATCGACATGCACAGAGCACTGGGTGAGGCCGATATCGCCATCGATCGCCGCGACCACCTCGGCGACCGAAATCGCCTCGGCCCCGCGAGCCAGACGATAGCCGCCCGACGCGCCGCGGGTCGCCGTGACCAGGCCGGCGTGAGCCAGGCTCTTCAACAGCTTGGCAACCGTCGCCTGGGGCAGCCGCGTCGCGTTAGCGACCGCACCTGCGGTTAACTGACGGCCCGGAAACGCGGCGAGGTGGGTGGCGACAATGACGCCGTAGTCGGCCAGCTTGCTGAGAATGATCATCGCTTCCCCGGTGTCCGATTTGGGTGGAGTCCAAATTCGGACTGATTTGGTACGTTATAAATCGTACCCGATCCGGCCGGGTCAAGCCCGAAATCTTAACCGGACGCCTGGTTCGCACTTCCGTTAAAGGGAGAGGGCCGGTGTCTTCGATCCCTCAGCTTGCTCACTGCATCCGGGAATACCACTTCGTTGTCATCCCCCGAACTGACGCCGACATAAGGATGTGATGAAGCTACTAGTCGTCGAGGACGACCACGAAACAGCGCTTTATCTGGTCAAGGGCTTGAGTGAGAGCGGCTACACAGTGGACCGAGCGGGCGATGGACGCGAGGGATTGTTCCTCGCGTCCTCGGGGAGTTACGATGCGATCGTTCTTGATCGCATGCTCCCGAGCATGGATGGTCTCGCGATGCTCGGGGCGTTGCGCGCGGCCGGAATCTCCACGCCGGCGTTGATTCTCAGTGCTCTCGGCACCGTCGATGACCGTGTCAAGGGCCTGCGCGCCGGCGGCGATGACTATCTGGTGAAACCCTTTGCCTTTAGCGAGCTGTTGGCGCGTCTTGAGGCGCTGCTGCGTCGTGGGGCGGTGACCGCGCCAACGACAAAACTGCGGGTCGCGGATCTCGAACTCGATCTGTTGACGCGGACAGTCAGGCGGCGCGACAAGCCGATCGAGGTGCTCCCGCGCGAGTTCCGCCTCCTCGAATACCTGATGCGCAATGCCGGCCATGTCGTAACGCGCACGATGTTGCTTGAGCACGTTTGGGACTATCACTTCGATCCGCAGACCAATGTCATCGACGTTCACGTGAGCCGGCTGCGGCAGAAAATCGACAAAAGTTTCGACAGTCCCTTGCTACACACGGTGCGTGGCGCAGGCTATTGTCTGCGCGCTCCCGATTCGTCTGCGCCCTGATGATCGCGGAGAAACTTTTACTGCCCGCCCGGGGATCGTGGACCGCTCCGCGACGCATATTCGGCAATGCGCAGCGGCTGCTTCGGACGCATGCCTTCCGCCTCGCCGCTCTTTATTTTCTGGTCTTCGCTGTCTCGGTATTGAGCGTTCTGCTATTTGTGTATTGGACAAGCGCGGATTTCGTCGAGCGCCAGACCGAGGCGACTCTCGACGCGGAGATTACCGGCCTAGCGGAGCAATACGCCCAGCGTGGTTTAAGCGGGCTCGTTCAGATCGTGGCGGCCCGCAGCGCCGGCGATCGGGGTGACGGAATGCTGTATCTTGTGACGGATCCCAATGGCGTGCCGCTCGCCGGAAATATCGCCGCGTGGCCGGCGGGGGTGCCCGCCCATGGGGGCCGGTTGTCCTTCACGACAACCGCGCGCGTCAAGGAACAGGTCGAGACCCACCCCGCGCAGGGCGCGTCGTTCATCATTCCCGGCGGTTACCGCTTGTTGGTCGGCCGCGACATCAGCGATGCAACAGCGTTCCGCAACCGGGTCAAAATTACCCTGCTGTGGGCCGGATTGGTCGCTCTCGGCGTCGGTCTTTTGGGCGGTACGGCAATGAGCCGCAACCTGTTGCGACGTGTCGAGCAGGTGAACCGGACCAGCGAGCGCGTAATGGCCGGAAATCTATCGGACCGCGTCCCGCTCGACGGTACAAGCGACGAGTTCGACCAACTCGCTGCCAATCTCAACCGTATGCTCGATCAGATCGAGCGCCTCATGACCGCCATGCGTGAGGTCACCGACGACGTCGCCCACGACTTGAAGACTCCACTGTCGCGTCTGCGCGTCCGGCTCGAATTGGCATTGCTCGGTCCGGTCGACGGCTCCAGCCAGACTGAAGCAATTCGCTCCGCAATCGACGAAGCCGACCGTCTTCTCGCGACATTCAATGCTCTCCTCAGCATTGCCGAATTGGAGTCGGGAACGCGGCGCGACGAGAGCGAGGCGTTAGATCTCTCCGAAGTGGCCCGATCGGCGGCCGAACTCTATGAGCCGGTCGCCGAGGAGAAGGGATTCCTTCTATCGCTCGCGACCGAGCCCGGGGTCAGAATTCGCGGTTCGCGACACCTGTTGTCTCAGGCACTCGCCAATTTGCTCGATAATGCGCTCAAATACGCCGGCGGGGGCGAAATTCAGATCCGTGTCTTGCGCGGCGAGGATCGGGCCGCTCTCGAGGTGACTGATCGGGGCCATGGTATTCCGGAGGACGAACGAGAGACCGTCTTTGACCGGTTCGTGCGTCTCGAGCGGAGCCGCAGCACCCCGGGAAATGGCCTTGGGCTCAGTCTCGTCCGGGCCATCATGCGGCGCCATCGGGGTACCGTTGAACTCGCCGACAACCGGCCTGGGCTGCGGGTCCGGCTCGAGTTCCCGGAGTTGGTAACGTGACTATTCCGCGCCCGCATCCCCCTCTGTGCCGCCCCGTCGCTCGCGATCCTCGATGCGGCGAGCGGTCTCTATGATCATTTGACGGAACTCTTGCGGCTCAAGACCGGCGCTGCGCAGCACAGGCTCCATCACCTCGTCCGCGAGTAGATCTTCGAGGCTCGGCTCATAGCGGCAGCAGTCAGAGCGTCCGTCCATGATTCCCCTCCTTACCTTTTGGATTGTAGGCAGCATCATCACAAAGCGTGACCGCTTTGTGTCGGCGGATCGAAGATTTTACGGCGATCTGTAAACCGCCCGCTTAACCCTCGCAGAGGCTGCGTCAAGGCAGCGTCAATACTGCTGCGCTGATCGTCGCTACAGCGACCGCCGCGCTCTGAGCGCGGCGGTTAGAGTGCCGTCGTCTAGATAGTCGAGTTCGCCGCCGATCGGGACGCCGTGCGCAAGCTGCGAAACGGTGATCCCGCGACCGGCGACGCGGTCAGCAAGGTAGTGTGCGGTCGTTTGGCCCTCGACCGTCGCATTCAGCGCGAGGATCAGCTCCAAGCCTGGTCTCAGCCGGCCGACGAGGCGCTCGATGTTGAGGTCGTCGGGACCAATGCCGTCGAGTGCGGACAAGGTCCCGCCGAGCACGTGATAGCGGCCGCGGAAGGCTCCCGTGCGTTCCAGGGCCCAAAGATCGGCGAGATCTTCGACGACGCAGATCGCAGTCTCGTCCCGCTGCGGGTCGCAACATATTGTACAAGGCTGGCTCGCGTCGAGATTGCCGCAGATCGGACAAGGGCGGACTGCCTCTGCCGCCCTTGCAAGTGCGGTAGCCAGGGGCTCAAGCAGGCTCTCCCGGCGCTTAATCAGATATAACGCCGCGCGCCGCGCCGAGCGCGGGCCGAGGCCTGGCAGCTTGGCAAGGAGCTGGATCAGCGTATCGAGCTCAGACATCGGGGCGAGAGTTGGTCAGCAGCATACCGCTCCGATCAGAACGGCAGCTTGATACCACCCGGTAACTCTAGGCCGCCTGTTAGCTTATGCATTTCTTGCTCAGCGTGAGCGGTTACTTTTCGCCTGGCGTCGTTAAATGCGGCGACGATCAGATCTTCCAACACCTCGACCTCTTCGGGGTCGATCAGCGTCTTATCGATCTTCACTTTCTTGAGATCACCCTTGCCGTTCAGCGTCAGCTGGACGATGCCGCCTCCGGCGACGCCGATCATCTCGGCAGCCTCGAGCTGCGCCTGCATCTCGGCCATCTTCTCCTGCATCGCCTGCGCCTGCTTCATCAGCTGGCCGATATTCTTCATATCTCGTCCTCTTCCATGATCGGCTCGTCCTCCGCCTCGGAACCCGGGCGAGCTTCGTCCGGACCAGGCTCCGTTGACGCGAAGCGCTCGCGGACCGCGGCGATCGTTGCTCCAGGAAAAGTCTCGAGCACCGCCTGAACCAACGGATGCCTCACCACCTCGTTCCGGAGATCGCTCGAGCAGCGCTCTTCCTGCTCGCGCAAAGTCGGCTCTCCGGGAGCCGCTTCCGAACGGGCTACGAGCCAACGCTCGCCGGTCCACTCACCGAGCATCTGGCTGATGCGGTTGGCGAGATTGCTCGGCGCCCCGTCGGCAGGACGAAATTCGATGCGCCCCGGCTCGAAAGCGATCAGATGCACATGCTCTCGTAAATGCGAGCGGATCACTGCTTCACGCCGCTTGTCGAATAGCGCGACAACTTCGGCGAAGCTTTGCGGCATTGGGTCATGTTCGACCGAACTTGTCGGCGACGGATCGGTGAGCTCGTCGGGGTCGACCCGGGCGGCGGCAGCCAACGAGCCAACGGCGGTCGAAGAGGGCGCGACGGCTCCAAGGGGCTCCGGAGGCGGAGAGGGCTCCGTGCCACTTGCGCGGTTCGCGGCCGGCTCTTCCGCAACCGCGGCGCCGCCGCGGGGCAGCGAAGTGGTGAGCGACCGGACCAGCTCAGCCGGAATGGGCAGGTCGGCGACATAAGCAAGGCGCACGAGCACCATCTCCGCCGCCTGTATCGGCGACGGCGCGGCCTGGACCTCCTCCAGACCCTTCAGGAGCATCTGCCATACCCGCGCGAGCACCGGCAAGGTCAATTTCTCGGCGAGCGGACAGGCGCGCTTGCGATCACCCTCTGCGATCGGATCGCCGACACCAGCCTCGGGTGTGAGCTTCAAACGGGTCAAGAAATGGCTGAGGTTGAGCAGATCCTGCAAGACGATCAGCGGATCGGCGCCGTCCCGATAGAGGCAGTCCATCCGGTCGAGCGCGTCGGCCGCGTCGCCGCGTAGCACGCTCTCCAACAAATCTAGGACGCTGCCACGATCGGCGATGCCGAGCATGCTGCGCGCCGCCTCTTCGGTGATACGGCCGTCGGTCAAAGCGATCGCCTGGTCGAGCAGCGACAACCCGTCGCGCACCGACCCATCGGCGGCGCGGGCGATCAATGCCAGGGCGGCGGGCTCGGCCTCGACCGCTTCCGCCTCGACAATCCGGCGGTAGTGTTCGACCAGCAGCTCGACCGGGACGCGGCGCAGCGAAAATCGCTGGCAGCGCGACAGGACCGTCAGCGGGACCTTTTGAATTTCGGTCGTGGCGAAAACGAACTTGGCGTGCGGCGGCGGTTCCTCGAGCGTCTTCAACAATGCGCTGAAGGCGTTCCGCGAGAGCATGTGGACTTCATCGATGATGTAGACCCGATACCGCCCCAAATCCGGCTTGCGGTACAGCAATCCCTCGGTCAGCTCGCGGATGTCATCGACGCCCGTGCGCGAGGCGGCGTCCATCTCGACCACGTCGGTATAGCGATCATCGGCGATCTGGCGGCAATTCGCGCACACCCCGCAGGGGGCGATGGTCGGCCCGCCTGCGCCGTCGGGGCCGATGCAATTGAGCCCGCGCGCTAGTATCCGAGCGGTCGTCGTCTTGCCGACGCCGCGCACGCCGGTCAGGATGAACGCATGCGCGATCCGGTCGGTCGCAAACGCGTTCGACAGGGTGCGCACCATCGCATCATGTCCGATCAGCTCCGCGAAAGTCGAAGGCCGATATTTGCGGGCGAGGACGCGATACGCGGTCGCAGAATCGTTCATGTGCGGACCTGTCGAGGCGGGAGACCGGACGGACGACCCAGACCGGAACTCGTTACGGCTGCTTCCTTCCGGACCTGGCCGGGTTGGCGAGAGGCCTGTCCGCCGCCGGGCTCCCGCAGATACTATACCCGGTCATTTGCGAAAAAATCGACCGCGCTGTCTCGCGCGCTTCCGGCCACCGTGGGACGCCCTTCGCGGGTTGCGACAGCAAC
>JAFAHQ010000050.1 GCA_019237135.1 Alphaproteobacteria bacterium | reverse complement strand
AACCCGGCGACGATCATGACCGACCCGGAACTCGCCGATGCCACCTATATCGAGCCGATCACCCCGGAGATGGTCGGCAAGATCATCGCCCGCGAGCGGCCGCAGGCACTACTGCCGACAATGGGCGGCCAGACCGCACTCAACACGGCAATGACACTTGCGCGCTCAGGCATCCTTCAGCGCTATGACGTCGAATTGATCGGCGCCAACGAAGCCGCAATCGCCAAGGCCGAAGATCGGCAGCTCTTCCGGGTCGCGATGGACAGGATTGGCCTAGCTTCACCGAAAAGCCGACTGGTGCGGTCACTCGAGGAGGCTGTAGAGGCACTTGAGATCGTCGGCTTGCCGGCGATCATCAGACCGTCCTTCACCCTCGGGGGCACGGGCGGCGGCGTCGCCTACAATGCGCAGGAATTCAAGGACATAGTGCGCGGCGGGCTTCGCGCTTCGCCGACCCAGGAGGTGCTGGTCGAGGAATCGGTCCTCGGGTGGAAGGAGTACGAGATGGAAGTGGTCCGCGATTGCGCGGACAACTGCATCATCGTTTGCTCGATCGAGAATATCGACCCGATGGGCATTCACACCGGGGATTCGGTCTGCGTCGCCCCAGCGCTGACGCTGACCGATAAGGAATACCAAATCATGCGCAACGCCGCGATTGCGGTGTTACGTGAGGTCGGGGTCGCCACCGGCGGCTCGAACGTGCAGTTCGCCGTCAATCCCGGCGACGGCCGGCTCGTGGTCATAGAAATGAACCCGCGGGTGTCACGCTCGTCGGCGCTCGCATCGAAGGCCACCGGCTTCCCAATCGCCAAGATCGCGGCAAAGCTTGCGGTTGGCTACACGCTCGACGAGCTCGACAATGAGATCACCGGCGTCACCCCGGCATCGTTCGAGCCGACGATCGACTATGTCGTCACCAAGATGCCGCGGTTTACATTCGAGAAATTTCCGGGAACCGAGCCTGTCCTGACCACTTCGATGAAATCGGTTGGCGAGGCGATGGCAATCGGGCGCAGCTTTGCCGAATCGGTACAGAAAGCGCTGCGATCCCTGGAGACGGGCCTTACCGGCTTTGACGAGGTTGCGATCGAGGGAGTGGAAAGCGCCGGCAAGGATGCGGTCAAAGCCGCTCTCGCCAGACCCTCTCCCGACCGCTTGCTGCTGGTCGCCCAGGCCTACCGCTGCGGGTTAACGACCGCCGAAATCCACTCTGCCTGCCGCTTCGAGCCTTGGTTTCTGGACCGGGTCCGCGAGATCGTGGAGGTCGAAGAAAAGGTGCGGCGGAACGGGCTACCGCAAGATCGCACCGAGTTCCTCCGGCTCAAGGAAATGGGCTTCTCGGATGCACGGCTCGGCAAACTGGCAGGGCTTGACGAGGAAGCGGTGACCGCACGCCGCCGGTGCCACGATCTGCGGCCGGTATACAAGCGCATCGACACCTGCGCAGCAGAATTCCCTTCCCTTACGCCGTACATGTATTCCTCGTACGAGGGCAGCGGGCTTGATACACCCGAATGCGAGGCCGACCCGACCGATCAGAGAAAAGTGATCATTCTCGGTGGGGGACCGAACCGAATCGGCCAAGGCATCGAGTTCGACTACTGCTGCGTCCATGCCGCCTACAGTCTGCGTGAGGCGGGCATTGAGACGATCATGGTCAACTGCAACCCGGAGACCGTGTCGACGGATTACGACACCTCGGACCGGCTTTATTTCGAACCTCTAACCATAGAGGACGTGGTCGAGATCGTCCGGACGGAGGAGCAGCGCGGTACGCTTCTCGGGGTGATCGTGCAATTCGGCGGGCAAACGCCGCTAAAGCTGGCAGCGGCGCTAGAACGCGAGCGGATCCCGATCCTTGGAACCTCGCCGGACGCGATCGATCTCGCCGAAGACCGCAGCCGCTTCGAAGGTCTGCTCAGAAGTCTCGGGCTGCGTCGGGCGATAAACGGAACGGCTTGCTCTGTCGCCGAAGCCGAGGAGGTCGCTCTTCGCATCGGCTATCCGGTAGTGATACGGCCTTCCTACGTTCTCGGCGGTCGCGCGATGGAGATCGTGCACGATGCCGCCGGGCTGCATCGCTACATGCGGCACGCCGTTAGCGCTTCAGGGTCGAGCCCGGTCCTTATCGACCGATACTTGCAGAACGCAATCGAGGTGGATGTCGACGCCGTCTCCGATGGACGCATCGTCGAGGTCGCCGGCATTATGGAGCATATCGAGGAGGCCGGGATCCACTCAGGCGACAGTGCCTGCTCGCTGCCGCCTTACAGCCTCGAGCCGGCGACAATCGCAGAGATCGAACGGCAGACTGTCGCACTCGCCCGCGCGCTCGACGTTGTCGGGCTGATGAACGTCCAGTTCGCCATCAAGGATCGCGAAATCTACGTTCTCGAGGTCAACCCGCGCGCTTCACGAACGGTTCCGTTCGTGGCCAAGGCGATCGGCATACCGATCGCCAAGATCGCCGCACGGGTCATGGCGGGCGAACGCCTGAAGGAGGGAATGTACGGTGCCACCCACATTCGTCCCGCCGGGCGAAGTCATGTCGCGGTCAAGGAGGCGGTTTTTCCGTTCGCGCGGTTCCCGGGAGTCGACCTGATCCTCGGTCCCGAAATGAAATCGACCGGCGAGGTAATGGGGCTGGACACCGATTTCGAGCGCGCCTTTGCCAAGTCCCAACTCGGAAGCGGTACCAACCTGCCATTCGCGGGTAAGGTGTTCGTATCCGTTAAAGATCAAGACAAGCGAGCGCTCGTCGAGCCTTGCCGCGAGCTGGTCGAGATGGGGTTTGCTCTGGTTGCTACGCACGGGACCGCTCGAACTCTCGCCGAGGAACAACTTCCGGTCGAGCGCGTCAACAAAGTCAGCGAAGGGCGTCCGCACATCGTCGATTTGATGCTCAGCGGCGAGGTCCAACTCGTGTTCAACACGACTGAGGGCGCGCAGGCGATCGCGGACAGTTTCAGCTTGCGCCGCACGGCATTGACCAACGGCATTCCTTATTACACAACCGTCGCCGGGGCGCGGGCAGCGGTGCAGGCGATCAGGGCTTTGCGTGGCGGTAGCCTTGAAGTAGCCTCGTTACAATCATACCTCTGAATGCTCCGCCGCGACCCCGCGGCAATTGTCTGCAGGATGCGAATCCCTTTTCGATGAACAAGATCCCGATGACGGCAGAAGGCTATGATCGGCTCCGGGAGGAGTTGAAGCGTCTGAAGACCGTCGACCGGCCGGCCGTCATCCGCGCCATCGCCGAAGCCCGAGAGCACGGAGATTTGGCGGAAAACGCCGAGTATCATTCGGCCCGTGACCGGCAGAGTTTTATCGAGGGACGACTGGCCGAGATCGAGGACAAGATAGCGCGGGCAGAGGTCATCGACGTCTCCAAGTTGTCAGGTTCGGTAATCAAATTCGGCGCGAAGGTGACGCTCGCCGACGAAGAGACCGACGAAGAGCAGACCTTTCAAATCGTCGGGGAGGACGAAGCGGATATCAGCCAGGGGCGGCTGTCGGTGACCTCACCGTTGGCGCGTGCTCTTATTGGCAAGCAGACGGGCGAGAGCGTGGAGGTCACCACTCCGCGTGGTGCCAAATCCTACGAGGTTGTCACCGTCGCTTTCGGTTGACGCGGATCTTGCCCCTCGGGGTGCGGACTGGTGCCGGAGGCGCTGGTTCCGAACCAAACAGGGGCTCAAGGGAGCATGAAGGCGATCGCCGTCTATATCGGCCTCGTCGTCTTGGCGGTACCCCTCTTCTTATTTGTACCGCAGGTCGACCTAGCGACCAGCCAATTCTTCTATAACCCCGGCAGCGGGTTTATACTGTCCGATTGGCCGCCTGTTGTGTTGCTCGAGCGGTCGGTTCCTTGGATTACTTGGTGCTGGCTCGTCCTTGTGGTTGGCGGGGCGGCTTGGCTGTTCCTCGTTGGCCGGCCGTTGTGGCGCCTTGACCGCAAGGCGCTCGCATTCCTGTTTGCATCACTGGCTCTGGGTCCGGGGTTGCTTGCAAACACGCTGCTAAAAGATCATTGGGGACGTGCAAGGCCCACCCAAATCGAAGCTTTTGGCGGACTGCAACGCTTCACGCCGGCGCCTCTGCCCGCCGCGGAATGCGAGCGAAACTGTGCATTCGTCTCCGGACATGCCGCGCTCGGCTTTTCGCTCGTCGCCTTTGGCTTTCTTCTTCCTCCCGGCCGCTCCCGAAACCGAGGTGTCGCGGCGGCTCTCGGCTTCGGTGCGCTCGTCGGGTTCGGCCGTATCATCCAAGGCGGGCATTTTTTGTCGGACGTCGTCTATGCCGGGCTGATC
>JAFAHQ010000055.1 GCA_019237135.1 Alphaproteobacteria bacterium | reverse complement strand
CCACTGATGGCTGATGCCGAAGAGGCACGGGATAAACAACATGCCCGCCGGCACCCGGGGACGGTGGTGCCCCAATCCGCCACACTCGGCGGCCGGGATTACATCCCCCGCTCAGTCGTTTCTCACCGCTGCTAGTGGCGAAAATCTGGGGCCTGATACCCGACTCTCGACCCTTATGTATGGACCGGCTGCCGTTCGCAAGTGAGGGCGTGCTGTCGGAAGTCGCTGATATGTATCCGGCCTGTCGATCGGCGCGTGGGCCGTGGCCTTGATGGGAATACGCACGCACCTTTGATCTCATTAGCGGAGAGGCTGCGGGGCAGCCATTAGGGTCGCCAGATTCCGGGCGCGTCGATCGATCCGTTCCATGCAAATCCTCAATCGCGAACTTGGTCGAGACTGGGCTGTTAGATCGCCGCCACCTCGAGATGGGTATCGAACGCTTTGTCGTTGCGCAGCACGCTCCAGGCGATGCGGGCGAGCTTGTTGGCCAATGCGACCGCGAGCTTGTTCCTGTGCAACCGCTCAGACGCAGAGTTAAGCCACGGACCGAAGCTATATCGGCCCCAGTTGTGCGGGTGCATCAGCAGAACCTTTGCTGCCTGGATCAGCAGTGTGCGCAGATACTTGCTGCCCCGCTTGGTAATGCGGCCAAGGATAGACCGCCCGCCCGTCCGTACTGTATTGTCGCGGCACGAGCCCCAACCAGTCCGCAAAATCGCGACCGCGCTCGAAAGCCTCACCCCTGCCGATCGCAGCCACCATGGCGGTTGAGATCAGCGGCCCGACCCCGGGAACACTCATCAACTGCCGGCACTTGGCCTCAGCCCGACTGAGGATTTCAATCTCGCCGGTGACGGTCTCGATACGCTCATCCAGGCAACGCCAGTCGTCATAGAGACCGCGGATCAGCTTGGCCGTTCGGGGCGAGATCTCTTCCTTTCGGTTATCGAGTATCGCGAACAGCGACTTGCGGAGGGCCCGCGGGCCGGCCCTGACAGCAATGCCTTGCTCGATCAGAAAGGCGCGGATTCGGTTGATCGTCGCGGTTCGACGGGACACCAATCGCGACCGCACCCGATGGCAAGCCTGCAGGTCCAGCTGATCCTGGCTCTTCTCCTGTACAAACGCATCCATTCATGCGGCAAGCCAGTTCTCGCACGACAATTCGGCGATGCGGCCGAAGTCGCGGTCATCGGTGACGAGGATATGGCCTCCGGCCACAGCATGCGCGGCAATCAACAGATCATTGCCGCCGATCGGCCGCCCGGTGCGCTCCAAGCGCACCCGCAGTGCGGCATAGACGGCATCGGCCGGTGCCGCGAACGGCAGCACGGCAAGTCGAGCGAGTACCGCCTCGATCCGCTGTGTGAGACGCTGCGCGCCACGCTTGGCGGCGCCGAAGCGCAGTTCCGCCGCGACGATGATACTGGTGGCGATAGCCTCTTCGCCGATCTCACGAATGTGCCGGGCGACCGCACCCTGACGATGCCGCACGAGATCGGAGATCATGTTGGTGTCGAGCAGATAACCCATTAGAGATCGACCGGCTCAGGCGGTGGGTCATCGATCGGTGGCATTTGCTCGTCCTCTCCGAGATCGTCCGGCCAGCTGTCGAGCAATGCCAAGAGCGAGCGCCCGGCCACGGGCTCGATGATCAGCCGCTCGCCGTCCTTGCGTAGGATTGCCTCGCTGCCGGGCAACTCCAATTCGCGCGGGATGCGCACCGCCTGGTTCTGCCCGTTGCGAAACAGTCTGACGCGCCGCTCTTGCATTGAATGCCTCCCACCGATGAGGGCAACAATGCGCCTTGCGATTGCCGCTCGCAAGCATATGTTGCGAACATATGGCAAGGCACCGGAAGCGAAGCGGAATATCCGTTGATGCGCACTTTCTGCTCAGCGCCAAGCTCTTCGCCTAGCCTTCGTCCGTGCGGCTGGTGCCCCTCGGCGAGTGCCGGGCTGGCGCGCTCACGCCGTCGGCAGGCGGTGGTCCTTGAACATTTCCCTGAGCTGGGTTTTCAGCACCTTGCCGGTGGCGCCGTGCGGCATCTCCGGAAGGAAGACGATGTCGTCCGGCAATTGCCATTTCGCGACCTTGCCCTCAAGGAAGGCTACGACCGCGTCGGGAGCAAGCTCACAGCCGGGCTTGGCGACGACGACGAGCAGGGGCCGCTCGTCCCATTTTGGATGCGGAAAGCCGATCACCGCGGCCTCGGCGATATCGGGATGGCCCATAGCCGCGTTTTCGAGATCGATCGAGCTGATCCACTCGCCCCCGGATTTGATTACGTCCTTGCTCCGATCAACGATCTGCATGCTGCCTTCCGCATCGATCGTCGCGACATCGCCGGTGCGGAACCAGCCCTCGGAGTCGAGAGCGGCCTGGCTGGCGGCCTCGTCCTGATAATAGGCGCCGATGACCCACGGTCCGCGCACCAGCAGCTCGCCGCTCGAGACCCCCTCCTCGGGGAGGCGCCGGCCGTCGGAGCCCACGATCTTGAACTCGATGCCGTAGAGCGGCGTGCCCTGGCGCGCGCGGATTGCGTATTCGGCCTCCCG
>JAFAHQ010000354.1 GCA_019237135.1 Alphaproteobacteria bacterium | reverse complement strand
ATCCTGAAGCGCCCGCTCGAGCGCTTGGGCCGTGGTAATCACCTCGATGGTATGGGCAACGAGGTCTTGGCTCCGCCTCAGCTCGGGGACATTCCTGGCGACTTGGTAGATTTCGAGCCCAACGAGGACCAAAGAGGGTATGACGATGAGGGCCAACCCCTGCCACAAGGTCTTCGGCGAAGTGTGGTCCGATGTCATGGGACGAGTCGAGCGCATGGAGTTCTAAAGCGCTGTAGCCAGAGCGTGCGGCCTCCCGAAATATAAGACGCCTGCCCTGCCGCCGCTCATGCCCTGTGGGTTCGCCTCCCGACGCGCGGTCATCGACCGCACACTCGTTTGACTTCTTCCGGAAGTAGAGCCGATCATCGCCCACCCCCGCTAATGTGGAAGGGACGCGCGCTCATTGCAATGGTTCGAGAAGACAAGCAGAGACGGGAGCGTGGGGCCGGCACTCAAATCCACTCGGCGGCTTGTTTGTTCGCCGCCGCGGCTGATAACCTCACCGCTTGCAAAGTGCCCGTCGCGGCTTCGCCCCGCCGAGAGCGCGCAATGCAGGGAGGCCATGTGATGACGACATCCGAGATCTCCGCCCCACGCCTGTCCGATGCCGAGCACCGCGTGCAGCTGCGCCGCGCCGTCGTCGCCGGCACCGTCGGGACGATCATCGAGGCATATGATTTCCTGCTCTACGTGCAAGTCGCGCCGCTCGTCTTCGCCAAGCTCTACTTCCCGTCATCCGATCCACTGGTCGGAACGCTCCAGGCCTTCGGCATCTACGCCGTCGGTTTCGTCTCACGGCCGGTGGGTGCCGCGCTGTTCGGCCATTACGGCGACCGCATCGGGCGCAAGGTGACGCTGATCGCTACACTGCTGCTGACCGGTCTGTCTACCTTCGCGGTCGGCTTTGTGCCCAGTTATGCCTCGATCGGCATCTGGGGCGCTGTGATCCTAACGATCGTGCGGTTCATTCAGGGCATGGGTATCGGCGGCGAATGGGGCGGCGCGACATTGATCGCGATGGAATGGGCGAAGACCAATGCGCATCGCGGCTTCATTACCTCCTGGCCGCAATGGGGCGGTCCCGCTGGCCTGTTTCTCGCCAATCTGATGGTGCTGCTCTTTAGTTGGATCTCGGGCGACCAGTTTCTTGACTGGGGATGGCGCGTTCCGTTCTGGCTCAGCATCGTCATGGTCGGGATCGGGCTCTATATCCGCCTCGGCATTCTCGAGACGCCGACCTTCACCCGGATCGTCGAGGAGAGGCGGATCGAGCGCACGCCGGTGCTCGAAGTGCTCAGGCAGCAGCCCAAGCTGGTCGCGTTGACAGCCTTGGCCCGCACAGGCCAGCAAGGACCGTTCTATATCTTCGCCGCCTTCATCTTCACCTACGGCACGACGGTGTTGCACAGCAGCCGCAACCTGCTGCTGGCCGCGGTGATGGCCGCCACCATGCTTTCGGCGGTCACGACACCCCTCGCTGGACACATTTCAGATCGGATTGGCCGCAAACGGATGTACCTGATCGGCGTCGCCACGATTGGGGTCTTCAGTTTCGTCTATTTCGCATTGTTGAACACCGCCATTCCCGCCGTGATCTTCGCCGCGGTCATTCTGTCGTTTATCCCGCACGACATGGCGTATGGGCCGCAAGCGGCCCTGATCGCCGAGTGCTTTCCGGCGCGGCTGCGCTACAGCGGCTCCTCGCTCGGCTTTCATTTCGCATCGATCATTGCCGGCGGGCCGGCGCCGCTGATCGCAACTGCGCTGCTCGCCTGGACCGGCTCAGGCTATTCAATCGCGCTTTACATTCTCATCAGCGCGGCAATCAGCATCGCTGCGACGATCCCGCTGCCGGATTACACGAACCGCGACATCTCCGAGGAACCGGCTTACGGGTTTGTGCCCGTCGCCAGCGCGGTGCCGGTCGAAGTCTCGCCCGACGGCTGAACCGATCATCCCGTCGGCACGACGAGCCACCGCGCGCGCGCTCGCGCAATCACAATGTCAATAGAAACATCACGAGATCGTCGATGTCCATTTGCGAGGAGCCCGCAGGCAAGCACCAGGGATGGGGGGTCGCAGGCAGCCCGCCGATGCGCGCGGCATTCTGCGGATCCTTCGGGTCGAGCCCGAGTTCCAGGATCCCGTACTCGCGGCGCATCTTCTGGTAATCCCAGTAGTAATAGCCGTCGGCAAGTTTGGTGAAATAGGCATGGCGCTCGACAAACCGCGCTTCGGGCTCCGTGACAATCCGGTTGGCCTTCGGCGCGGGGATTTGCTGCAGCATCCCGGGCCTCTCACCGAACCGGGTGTAGAACTCGAAACGCATTCCGGTGCTCGGGATACGGAAGCTGTGGTCGGTGCCTTGCCGGATCGTGTAGAGCCGCTTGTAGAGGTCTGAAGCACGCGCCAGATCGACATTGCCGTCGGCGTTGAGCGGTGCCTGACAGCGATCCGGACGCACCAGCAATTCCAGTCCGTCCATGTTGTCGGGCGCATCACCGACGATGTGCCCATCGCTCAGGAGCCCGCGCTGTTGCACCCAAAATAAATTCTCCAGGATCGCGGTTCTGATGGACTGGGTTCTGCGCTGCCAGACCGTCGGCGAAAAGAAGCGACCGGTCGGTTCGCTGCCCCCGGCGGCGGAAATCGGATGCATGTCTTCGTTCGTCCACAGTGCGGCATTGCCCGGCGAATGACACCGCGCGCAACTCGCCCTGAACAGTTGCGCCCCATGCACGAGGCGGCCAGCGAGGCTCGGAAACTCTTTGGCGAAGGGGTCGGCTAGGGCACGGTCGGCAGAGTTTTCGGCAATGGCGGCGTCGCGCACCGTGCCGAGCCCGCTGCTCGGCTCTGGGAGCGGCGGGAAACTCGCCGGCTGGGTTAGGCTTTCGGCAGGATAGCCGAGAGAAATGAAGGTCCCTTCATTGACGACGTGACCACGGGGATCGGTGAGCAGGCCCGACAACCCCTTGTAGGCGAGCCAGCGATACATCCCGATCCGCCGCAATAATTCATCCTCCTGGTGTAACGTCGATGCGTACAGGGTGAGATCCTGAAGCGAGCGGGACGACATCGGCCCGCGCGCCCCCTCGGGTTCTTCGCCATGCAGATAGGCGCCTTCAAACCCGTCGATCAGCTCTGAACGCGAGAGCGCCCGGCGGACGGGGGTATGGTTGGTGATGATTGGGATGACATGCGGCGAGAAGAGGTAGTCGTTTGCGTAATCTCCTGGATCGTTGGACGGTACGAAAAGGGTGGCTTCGACCGCTCCCGGAGGCATGTTGTAGATCAGCAAAGTCTTGTCGACGCGCTCCTTGGAGAGCGCCCGCATGTCGCTGGCAACGCGCGGCTCGTTGATCAGACCCAGGGCTTCGAGAAAGCGCAGCCCCCGAGCCCCCCATTCGGATTCGATGCGTTTTTGGGTTCCGGCGGGCTGGTCGTATCGAATGAAGTTGAGCGGCAATTCCTCTTCTATGGATATCCCGTAAGCCCGACCGCTGAGCGTCAGAAAGGTTGCCCTCCAATCCGGGTTCGGGATGCCGCTGAAGATGCGGCTAATGCGCTTGCCCCCGGGCTCGTACTCATAGGTGACGCGGGCGGCGTGGCAGGCCGCGCAACTAAAGCCGATCCACTGACCGGTGCTACCCTGTCCCGGGATCGGGTTGGCGGCCTCTGCGTACGAGTAGCCGACCCAACCCGTCGGGTTTGTCTGTCCACCCGGTAGCGGTTCCAAGAACGGCAGGTGAAGCGCCATTTGGATTGGGTAGGGGGTAGGCCCCTCGAATTTTCGGGTGCTGAAGGCAACCGGCGGAGCGATCAAGCGCTCGGCGCCGGCTTCGGGGAGCAGCGGGACGGCGCCAAAGCTCGTAAAGGGGCGGATGCCCTCGCCGGTGATCCGATCGATCATCGCCTTGTGCAGGCGCATCTGCTTGACGGTGCCATCGCCATTGAATTCGGGGAATTGGTACCCCTCGGGCTCGATGGTCGGTCGCGATATGTCGGACTCTTTGTACTTCCAGTGCTGAACGAGCATCTCGACAAAGGGGTCTTTCTGGTCGAAACGGAAGCCGAAGATTCCATCCCAATCGACTCCGAGCAGCAGATGCGGCAGCGCCAGGTTCCAGTCCCACGCCCAATAAGCATTTTGCCCATAGGCGTACTGATCGGCCGCTGAACGCATCGTCGGACGCGTCTTGCGAAGCTGTCTCGCGGCTGCGCTCTCGAGCGCTTGTCGCGTCTCTTCGGCTTCGGCTTCTGAAGTTCCTGTAATTAGCGGCGCGCCGTACTGTAGCCGATCCCCGCCGTCCCGAGCAATGGTCACCGGTACTGTGTTGCCCGCCAGCACAGACTCGTCTGTTCGGGCAATTTGCCAGCCATCGACAAAAGCGTATTTGTCCCGTTCGACCACTCGCGCCGTGTTCGGATCGCGATAACGTAGCGGCGTACCGCTTCGGATATCGAGCACATAGCTTCCGGTGAGCGGAACACGGACAATCTGGATCGGTCCGTCATAGGCGGTGATCGGTACGGTGAGGTCGATCTCGGCGTCGTTCCAGCTGTAGATGTCACCGGCCCAGGTATCCGGAACCGGCTGGTACTTCTCGACGAAATAGTCGAGAGCTTTTCCTTGCATTAGGGCGAAGAGCGCGGCTGCGCCCGTCTGCAAATCGATGTGCGCCGGGTAGGAAGACAAATTGCGCTCGAACGCGCGCACATTGCCGAACAATACCTTGGACAGTTCTTTGTTCGCCGCTTCAGGCGGCGAGCTCACAACCGACGATGTTCCGTCGCCTGGCGGTACCCCGCCTGCCGGCGGCCCCAAGCCGGGGCGCGCCGCGGTGATCGGCCCCGGTCCGAAATTATGGCCCTTTAATAAGATCTCCTGACCCGGTTTGAGCGCGGCTGCAGCTGTGGGATTCGCACTGGACCACAGAACCACGCCGCTATCGCGATCGATAACCGAGTCAATTATGGGGCGATCGTTGGCATGCGCGTTGCTGAGAAAGCTCGTCCACAGCGCGAGCGCCGTAATCAGGGTACCGCGGAATATTCGTGCGACCATGGGTGTGCCCTTACTACGAGGAACCCAGCCTGTGCGGTCTCTTTTCGGTCGAAGCGCAGCCTCAAAGCAAAGGTCAGATTAGCAACCGCCGCGGGGCAATATGTGTGATCTGCTTCACACCCCGAAAAAATCTGCTGTCGTCTATCCGCCCTTACGCCTGGGCTTTGCGTTCGGCGATCCAGGACGACACCTGCTCGTAGCAGTGGGCGATATAATACTCGGCAATGTCGTCGGCGGTGGTGTTCCAGACCCCGTCATGGCCGAGGATGTACCGCAGTGCCTGGTCGAGGTGCTTCGCGGCATTCGGACGCCCGATATTGTGCGGATGCAGCGACAGGCACATCACGCGCCCGTTTTCGGCACCTTCTCGATAGAGCGTGTCGAACTGGTCCTTGATCATTTGCTGGAAGTAATCCGCCTCCCGATTCCAAGCCAGCATGCCGGCATCGTTGGTCTGGCCGGTATAAGGAACGTAGATGAACTTCTGGCCGCCCCGTACGTTGATCGGCCAAGGCTGGTCATCGATGATCCACGACGTGTGGTAGAGGCAGCCGGCCTCGGCCATCAAATCGTCTGTTCTGACCGTGTATCCGGCACCGCCGCCCAGCCGTCCTTTCAGACTTTTGCCAGTCATCTCCTTCAGGTGCGTGATGAAGTCCTGCCAGTATGCCCGTTCTTGCTCTTCGGTGTAGTCGTAGATCGGCCGGCTGTTGTAGAGGCCGTGCGCCATATAGTCCCAGTTGGCGGCCACCATCGCGTCTTTTATTTCGGGGAAATGATCCAAAAGCTCGAGATTGAGACAGCAGCAGGCGCGGACATTATTCTTGTTTAAGACGTCGAGCATGCGCCAGAAGCCGACGCGATTGCCGTAGTCCATGCGCGAGTAGTGCGGAATGTCCGGTTGTGTCGGCCGGTTCTCCGGCAGGTACTCGAAGAACTCCATGTTGGGCGCGACCCAGAACGCTACCCGCGCATTGCCGGGCCACTTGATGGTCGGTCGCTCAGTAATCGGCGCATAGTGGAACCGGTCGGGTGCGAGAGCCATGTTGCTTCTCCGTTCGCCTACGATAGGTGAATTCGTCCGTCAGAACGTAGAGACTACGAGCCCGACTGCGCCTTGAACCAGTCGATGATCTCTCCGCCGGTGGCCTTCCAAACCCCCTGATGGGCGCCGATGTGGCCGAGCACTTCGTCGAGATGCCGGATACGCCACGGCTGGCCCATGATCCACGGATGCAGATGCAGCACCATTACGCGACCGGTGTTGGCACCATCAGCATAGAGACCATCGAACCACTCGCGCCATAAGAGGTTGAGCTCGTTGATGGTCCGGCGGCCGTGCAGGTGGATGTAGTTGTCGTCGAGGTATGCATGCACTCCGAGCGAGTAAAGCTCACCGATCTTCGGCGTCATCTTATAGGGCTGCTCGTCGTTGCCCCAGTCGCAGACGTAGCGAATGCCCTCCGCAGCAAGGAGGTTTGGGGTGTTCGGCGTTTCCTGGAAGTCGGGGCCGGACCAACCGATCGGGCGTTTACCCGTAGCCTTTTCGACCGCCGTGATCGAGGCGCGGATATACTGCCGCTCCTGATCTTCTGACATGCCGATATGGATGATGCGCCGCCGCGAGAGACCGTGGGCGATGAACTCGGCATCTCGCCTTTGGCCCTCCTTGATCAGGAACGGGTAGTGATCGGCGACGGCCTTGTCGAGCGCCAGGGTGGGCCTGATACCATACCTGTCCAGCACGGCGAGGATGCGAAAGATCCCGACACGGTTGCCATACTCGTGGTTGCCGTAGCCGCCGATGTCGGGGAATTGGGGCTGGTTGCCGCTCCACAGGCCCTCGGGGCCTCCCATTGGGCTCACCGCTAGCGGCGTACCGGCCGGCACCTCCCAGTCCCAATGCTCGAGATTGACGATGACGGCAAGGGCGACGCGGGCGTTCTCCGGCCATCTGAGAACGGGGCGCGTAACAATAGGGGACCAGGGGTAAAAGTCCTGGTCCATGCCATAGGCTCGCTTTGCGGGCATCGCTTTACTCCGCCTGCGGTTACCGTTAACGGAATATGACATAGGCCGAGACCGCCGCACCACCGATAGCTTGCCTGTACCATCGGCCAAGTAGCAAACTAGCCGCGGACACAGGGAGGTGCTGCGAGAACCCGCGCGGCCGCATGGAGGAGAAAGCTCATGGACCTCAGGGGTGCGGTTGCCCTGGTGACGGGCGGCAATGGCGGGCTTGGGCAGCGCATCTGCCGCGCGCTGGCGAGGGAGGGTGTGCATATCGCCGTCATGTATGCGCAGAGCCGCGACCAGGCGGAGGGTGTCGCCCGCGAGCTGACATCGAGCTATCAGGTCAACGCTGCGGCGTTCGCCTGCGACGTCACCGATGGCGGCGCCGTCGAGCGGGTGGTCGGCGAGGTGACCAAGCGCTTTGGCCGTCTCGACATTCTGGTCAATGACGCCGCCTACAACAAGGCAATCCCGTTTGCTGACCTCGACGGTCTGACGATGGAGGTGTGGGACAAGATCATGGCCGTCAACCTGACCGGCCCGATGCGTCTTATCAAAGCGGTAGCGCCGGTCATGAAGACGCAAGGCAGGGGCCGCATCGTCAACATCGCCTCAGTGGCGGGGGTTGGCCCGACCGGTTCGTCGATCGCCTATGCGGTGTCGAAGGCGGGTCTGATCCACCTGACGCGCTGCATGGCGGTGGCCCTGGCCCCCGAGACGCTCGTCAACTGCGTGGCGCCGGGCCTTCTCGAGGGCACGCGGGCGACATCCAATCTTCGCCCCGAGCAGGTCCAGAACTCCGCGGCCACTTCGCTGCTGAAAAAACCCGCTGACAAGGACGACTGCGCCGACATGATCGTCACGATGTGCCGCACCGAGACGATGACCGGCCAGACGATGGTCATCGACTCCGGCCGCTACTTTCATTGATGCAGCCAATAAAATTGGGCGCGTTGGCGCCTTTGACCTGGCGCGATCCGGCGCGGCCCCGATGCCTGTACCGCGCCTTCGATGATGTGCCAGAGGCCGTGGATGCGCCCGCCGAGGTTGCCGCCGAAGGTTTAGAGCGGCAGCTCGCCGCCGAACTCCGCCACGCGCGGAACGCGATTGCATTATACGCGTTGACAACTCGGTAGCGCGCTCTGCCGCTGTGTTGCACGCTTCGCGGAAGTAGCGATGGCAACGAGGTTCAAGGTTCTTGCGGTCGCCGCCGCTCTGGCGGCGGGTACGTCGAGCGGGGCGATGGCGCAATATTACTGTGCACCGGGATACACGTACTATAACGGCGTCTGCCGGCCGGTCCCGGCGCACGGGTATCCGTCGAATCCGGTGTCCGGTGAGGAGGCCGAGGCCGAGAGCGGCGCTGCAACAGGCGGTCCCGTTGGTGCGGTTATTGGCGGGGCGCTTGGCACCGCGACTGGCGCCGTTGCCGGCACCGCCAATGCGCTCGCGGGCGTCCCACCAGCGCCGGTCTGCAGCCCTGGATATACGTACATCGCCTGCCCCGCCGCCCCTTATAACGGCTACTGCTATCCGGCCCGCTAGCCTGCAAGGGGCCGGGCGGAGCCGGGGCCTGCGGCGCCGGCGCAATCCCGCCGGCAAGCACGCTGCGGCCCGGCTCGCGAGCCTCAGTACGGCTCGCGCACGAAAATGAACGTCGTGCCGGTCACAATCGGGGCACTGGCGCCGACGAAGGACACATTGGCGCCTTTGACCTGGCGCGAGCCGGCGCGATCCGAAGCCTGCAAGGCACCTTCGATGATGTGCCAGAGGCCGTGGATGCGGCCGGTGCCGAGGCTGCCGCCAAAGGTGTTGAGCGGCAATTCGCCGTCGAGCTCGATGCGCCCGTCCTGGATGAAGTCGAGCGCCTCTCCCTCCTTGCAGAAGCCGTAGGATTCGAGACCGTAAATCACCGATGCCGAGAAACCGTCATAGATCTGCGCCACGTCGACATCCTGCGGGCTGAAGCCTGACCGCTCCCAGGTCAATTTCGCGGAGCTGCGGCCGCCCTCCATATAATCGGCAAGGCTGCCGATGCGGCCCGCCACCTCAAAGTGGAGGCGCTGACCGTAGCCGGCGAGGTAGGCCGGCCGCGGCTTCAGGTCGCGCGCCCGGTCGGCCGTCGTCAATACGATGGCGACCGCCCCCTGCACCGGGATGTCGCAATCGAACAGGCAAAACGGATACGCCACCATCCGCGAGTTCAGGTAGTCCTCGCGCGTCAGCGGCGTGCCGTAGAAATAGGCGTGCGGATTGTGCTGCGTGTGGCGGCGCTGTGTGACGGCCAATGTCGCCATCTTCTCGCGGTTCTGGTTGTGCCGCTCGAGCCAGCGGGTGTAGGCGACCGCCATACCCTGCCCGGGACCGCCGAAGCCATAGGGTGCCATGAACTGGGCGGCGCCTTGAGCATAGGCGCCGGGAAGGTTCTGATAGGTGCCGCGCGGATTGTGCATCGCCCGCCACACCACGGCGTATTTGCACACCCCGGCGAGCAACGCATTGACCGCCTGCTGCACCGCACCGCCGATATTTGTCGTGCCGACCTGGATGTGCCAACTGAGATTGGGCAATTTCAGCATCGCCATCATGCAGTTGACGGACACGATTGAGATGCCGTCGACCTCCGCGTGCCCGGTCGCCGGCAGTTCCGGATAGGTCGCTAAACCGTCGAGGTCTGACATCTTGAGCCCCGCGTCCGCGACCGCCTCCTTAACGGCGGTCAGCGCGTGGGCCGCGAGCGGAACCTCGGCCGAGCGCGTGACTTTGGAGAAACCCACGCCGCTGACCGCCACTTTGCACCGGTTCTCCCACATGTGGCCTCTCCCTGTCACTCGGTGGAATTCGTGCGCGCGAGCCGAAACTGCGGCAAGGTGATGTTATCGTTCAGCTTCTCGAAGACGACCTCGACGCGCCGCCCGACCTTCGCCTCGGTGTACTCAGCCTCCAACAGATTGCCGGCCATCAGCGCGCCGGGCGCAGCGTCGAGCTCGACGATAATGCTGGCGTAGGGCACGACGGACGCGAAGCGTTTGTCGCCGGTGTGATACATGATCGTGTAGGCGTAGATCGTCCCGGCGCCGCGGACTGCTTCGAATTTCAGGTCCGTCGCGACGCATTGGGTGCAGGTCGCATAGGGCGGGTGCTGGAAATGCCCGCAGCTTTGGCAGCGTTGCAACTCCAGAACACCCCGATTGGCCGCATCCCAGAATGGCTTCGTCCACTCGTTCGGAACGGGGATCGGCCGGGTCGCCTTGCTCCAGTCACTCATTTTGTTCGTCCTGTGTCTTCCTGTTCGGCCGTCCCCGGATTAATGCACCGGCGATGAGCTGATATGGTAGCTCTCGGAGCACCGCCGGGGACGACGATATGACGTACGACATACCACCTCCTAGCAAACTGCCGGAGCCCGGGTATTACTACCACTTCAAACATGACCCGGACGGTCCGCTGAATAACTACGCCTATTATATTTATGGGGTCGGCCACCACACTGAAGATGATTGCCGAACCGAAGACGCTTTTATGCAAGTATACCGGCCTTTATACGAGGAGGCATATGCGTACCGCAACGGCGGACTCTTCGACCTGCGCCCCCTGCACATGTTCTTTGAACCGGCCGTGTGGAGGGGAAAAGAGGTGCCGCGGTTCACCAAAATTGTCGACCGAGACGTGATTGCGCAACTAGAGGCGATCAAAACCCGCATGTACCCGAGCCCCTAGCCGCTTCCATCGGCGGCAGCGCGTAGCGGGGGATGGACCCGGGCTCGCGTCTGCGCTAACCATCATAGCAGGAAACGGCCGCCAGCCGGGCGGCCACCTGCAACGGCAAGGAGGTAACGACTATGGCCTATGAAGGCATGATCGCCGAGACGATCTCGATCAACGGCGACAAGAACGAGCCCATCTCGGCCTATGTTGCGCGGCCGCTGGGGTCAGGTCCCTTCCCGGGTATGGTGCTGCTGCATCATGCGCCCGGCTGGGACGAGTGGTACCGTGAGGCGACGCGCAAATTCGCGCATCACGGCTATGCGGCGATCAGCCATAACCTTTATCACCGCGCCGGCGAAGGCAAAGCCGATGATGTCGCCGCCAAGGTTCGCGCCGAGGGTGGCGTTCCCGATGCTCAAGTCATCGGCGACACCGCGGGTGCCGTTTCGTGGCTGCGCGCTCAGCCCTGGCTCAATGGTAAGGTCGGGGTCTTCGGCACCTGCTCGGGAGGACGGCAGACTTTCTTGTTTGCATGCCATACCAACAGCATCGACGCCGCTTGCGATCTGTGGGGCGGCCGGGTGGTGATGAGCAAAGAAGAGCTGAACCCAAAGCAGCCGGTGGCGCCGATCGAATACACGCAGAAGCTGTCCTGCCCATTGCTCGGTCTCTTCGGTAATGAGGATCGGGCGCCGACCCCGGAGCAGGTGAACCAGCACGAGGCTGAGCTCAAGAAGTACGGCAAACAATACGAGTTTCATCGGTACGACGGCGCCGGGCATGGCTTCTTCTATTATGACCGGCCGGCCTACCGCATCGAGCAGGCTTTGGACGGCTGGCAAAAGGTGTTTGGTTTCTTGCGGAAGCACCTGGCCAAATAACGGCCGGCCGAGGCAACACCGGTATGTGCACCTCGATCGTCGAGATCGTCGGCGCCGACGGTGCCGGCAAGGGTGGTGACGGGTGGTTCGATCTGACCCATTCGGTGGTGTCCTACGACCACCCGCACCACGCTTTGTTGGAAGAGGCCATCACGATCGACTTCGTGAACTCGACGCTCGGGCCGGAGGCGCGGGTCGCCGTCGAGCTCACACTGGAGTCGGCCAAGGAGCTGAGCGCAGCACTCGCTCGGGCGATAACGGCGGCCGAGATCGAGGAAAGCGCCCGTTTTCGGCCGCGCCGCTGACGCTGAGCGCGGCAGCCGCCTCCGGCGCGACCCCGGGTCTAGTCTCCGGACCCGGTCGATATGAAGTGGAAATCCTCTGTCGGCACCGCC